>CAZBCB010000564.1:0-1505 GCA_964489905.1 uncultured Bacteroidales bacterium | reverse complement strand
ACTGATGATAACCGAACAACAATGGTATCGATGAATATATTTCGTTATATATTTTTAATCCTACTGTTCGGGCTGTTTGTCTTTGTAAGAGTAAACGGCCAGGAAGATGAACTGGAGCGTTTGCTGAAAGAAGAAGTTGAAAATATTAATCCTGTTTACAAACCAGTAGTTGGTTTTGGTATTGGCGTGCTCAATTATTTTGGCGACATAAAAAATGACTATTATTCCCACACCCTCGGTACTCTTTTATTTAAAGTAAATTTATCAACTTTTATCGATAACAACCACTTTTAAATATCCGATTTTTATTTTAACGGAGGTAAACTTACAGGTAATGAACGATCTTATGCAGACCCCTTGAGAAATTTTAATTTTCAAACTGCAATCTATAATTTCGGATTTGACATTAATTACGATTTTGACCATTTTTATAAGAAAAAACCCAGAAGATTGCATCCTTTTATCTCACTCGGATTAGCAACAACCTTATTCAACTCAAAAGCTGACAGCTTTGGATATTATATCGATAGTGATACACATCAGAAAATAACCAGCCGGTATTATTACTGGACTGACGGGACAATCCGTAACCTGCCGCAAAGCCAGGAAAATATTTCAAGAAGTGTTCTGATGCAACGTGATTTTAAATACGAAACCAACCTGCGCGATGCCAACTGGGGACTGGGTAAATATCCGCAATACGCTTTTGTTATTCCGTTTGATATAGGCTTTGATTTTCAGCTATCTGAGAGGCTGATGCTGAGAATTGGCAACTCATTCTGCTATACGTTTTCCGATGTCCTTGACCATGTGAGCCATAATAATACAACAGGTATTATTGGCGATAAAATGAATGATATGTATAATTTCACGTATTTCAGTTTTCACCTCGATTTATTCTCCTCACCCAAAATGCTCAAAGTAGAACGCTTGTTCCGCGAAGTAGAATTTGACCCTACCTTTTTTGATGACGAAGATATTGATGGTGTATTCGATGGATGGGATGAATGTCCCGGAACACCTTATGGTGCAGTGGTTGACTCCACAGGTTGCCCTGTTGACTCAGACGGTGACGGGGTTCCTGATTATGCTGATAAACAACCAAATACCAGGCGGGGTGCCTTTGTTAATGATGAAGGCATAGAAATTAGTGAAAGTGACCTGATTGCTTTGCTTGACAAATCAATGGCTGTTGGCCGTAACGAAATTGACCTATATATTAACAGGGGCACAGGCGCAAGAAGAACAGGGAAAACAACTATCCCCGACAAGTTTAAAAAAGTTGACACCGATAAAGATGGCTATATTTCATTTGACGAAATGCTAAAAGAAATCGACCGGTTTTTCGATTTTCAGTCTGACCTGAAAACACAGGATATTTATGAACTGAACAGCTTCTTCTTCTCGCAATAATAAGTGGCAATAAAAACATATACAGGTATATCTTTTTCGAAAACATTCTGCTGAAAATTTAAAAATCAAGGAAGTTTTCGAAAAAGATATAC
>CAZBCB010000563.1:0-1506 GCA_964489905.1 uncultured Bacteroidales bacterium | reverse complement strand
CAAAAAACCAGCACAAACATTATTCAGAAACTTGTCCGCTACTGGGAATATAAAGCTTTAAGCAAATATGAGCCCCAAATTACAAATCTGTTTGATGCTGTTACACTTGTTACTAGCGAAGACATGAATGCATTGAAGGAATTAAATCCTAATGCCAAAATAAAACTATTGACAAACGGCGTCGATATTAACTGTTTCACAATGCCTTCTGAACCAAACGTGCGTTCGGGTATCATTTTTACAGGTAAACTCAACATTTGGGCTAACCAAATAATGATAAAAAATATTGTCCGGAATATTTTTCCTCGTATTAAAGCTATCCATCCAGAAATCAAGCTAAAAATCATCGGCGCAAATCCGCCACAATCAATTAAAGCTCTTGCCAATGAATCCATTGAAATAATTGAGAATGTGCCACAAATGGCGCCTTATTTGCAACGAGCCGCTTTGTTCATTCATCCGCACGAGGCTGCAACAGGTATACAAAACAAGTTAATCGAGGCTATGGCGTGCGGTTGTCCGGTAGTTACTACTCAGACCGGAGTTCAAGGTATTCAGGTTGAAAACGGGAAAAACGTAATGATTGCAAATGATACAGAAGATATGATACAAAAATGCTTACTATTACTCGAAGATAAAGAGTTAGCAAGACAAATAGGAAAAAATGCTCACAACCTAATATTGGAAACACATTCGTGGGATATTGTATTCCGGCAAATGGACGAAATAATCGATGAAATGTTTAAATGAAAATGATAGTATTATTAATTTATTGAAATGATGAATAAAGGCAAGGCAATATTTTTCGATAGGGACGGTGTAGTTAATTACCGAATGGTTAAGGATTATGTTAAACGAACTGAAGAGTTCAATTTCATTCCTGATTTTTTCTCATTTTTTTTGGAAGCTAAACGCAATGGCTATTATGCGTTCCTTATAACCAATCAGCAAGGTATTGGCAAAGGGGTCATGACTGAAGATGATTTAGCATTGGTTCATGGCTTAATGCAAATGACTCTGCAAGAGAAAACAGGCTTTTGCTTCGATGAAATTTATTACTGCACTGACCTTGCCGAAATGAAAAGCCTGCGCCGCAAACCTAACCCTGGGATGCTGCTTGAAGCAATTTCGAAATGGAATATCGATGTTGAGCGTTCATGGATGATAGGCGACAGACGTTCTGACATTCTTGCCGGCACCAGAGCTGGAGTTAGAACTTTGTTAATTGGCTGCGAAAATTATGATTTATGCAAGGAAGCTGATTTCAAGTTCTTGAATTTAATCGATGCTCTGGAATTTTTTTGGAAAAACAATTTTTTTTTAAAAGATAATGAATATTAAACGCAACTTAGTTTAAATTGTAATTTCATGTTTTATATAGAAACCTCTGAAAAATTAACAAAAATGGCGTTGTCATGCTGAACTTGTTTCAGCATCTATCCTTCAAAGTGTGTGCCAACCTGCAATATGGATTCCTGGTCAAGCACGGAATGACACATTTGTTGA
>CAZBCB010000562.1:0-1516 GCA_964489905.1 uncultured Bacteroidales bacterium | reverse complement strand
CCCGGACGATAATAATTACCGCTCAGGCATTGGGCAGTATCACTTGTTATTTTGAATTTTGCTCTGGGAGCGGGATGAATTTTTATCGTCCGGGATACAATGTTCGTACATCCGGAATCATTCACCGCTATCAACATGACAACCTTAACTCCATCATTCTCATAATGATGCATTACGACACTGTCTTTGGTATAGCAGACCTTATCATCCCCGAAATGCCAGTAATACTGCAGATTTTTCTGCCTGACTTTAAAAATGAAAAGATTGTCATTTTCGCATTGAATGGTATCGCTAACAGTAAAATAAGCATCAGGCGAAGGCCTTACCGAAAAATATTTTTTAATGCTGTCGCGGCAATGATGTGATGTGATGACATATTAATCAATTTCATAAATGCCAGGTTCAGGTAATTTCGGTGAATATGTTTTCTTTTTAAAGAAGGTGGCATTATTAAATACCCAGTACTTATTCAGGAAAACATCACCCGAAAGTGAAGAATTATCAGTGAATACAAAATTCTGTTCATCATAGCATTGAGAATATTGATTGATGCTGAAATCTGCCACAGGCATGGGAAAAATGCTCAGAATTAATACAATAATACTATCGCAGCCGTCATACTTCTGAAGTGTATCGTAATAAATTCCTGATAAAGAGTATGTTGAGTTATTAAAAATATAATTTCCGCACGAACTGGCAAAAACACTGTCAAAAACCGCTTCGCAAGGAGGAGGGGACTGAGACTCAAAGGAAGTATGCCTACAATATTTTTCAGAATGTGTTTTTTCCTCCGGAATAAAAGATGCATTTGCAATGAACAAAGCCCCTGTCAGCAACAGAATTGAAATAAATACCTTTTTTGCTTTAATGAGAGGCATGTATTTGTCGATTCAATGAAAATTATTAATTAGTATCTGAAAATGAAAAATGTTACATCATTTTCAAAAAAAATGAAAATTAACAGTCAGGTTTAATCTTCATACATGAATGACTGATAATCCTGTTTGATTCCCGTTACTTTGAATTCAGTTCTTCTGTTTTTTGCCCTGCCTTCGGGATTATCGCTACCGTCTTCAAATTCATTCGGAGCAACCGGCTGACTTTCCCCATATCCCCTTGCCATCAGCCTGTCCGGACTTATCCCTTTCTTAATCAGGTAATTAACCACACTTTGGGCTCTTTTTTGAGAAAGCGTCATGTTGTAGCTGTCACTTCCCTTACTGTCGGTGTGAGAGCTAATTTCAACAGTAATTTCAGGATTCTCAATCATTAACTGATAAATAGTGGAATCAATGACAGCTTTTGCTGAATCTGTCAGTGTATATTTGTCGAAAAGATAATAAATGTTTTTGACAATCAATGGTTTAACCGGTATTTTTCTCAGAACGAAATCATGGAAAAATGAATCAGAATGGTTAATGTTCTTTGTTGATAATGAATAATTTGAAGAAAAGTACCCATTTTTGGAGGCAGTCAGTTTGTAGGAATAGCCGGGTTCGAGTCTGAACAGATACAT
>CAZBCB010000561.1:0-1525 GCA_964489905.1 uncultured Bacteroidales bacterium | reverse complement strand
GCGTATAATCTTGCACTGCAAATAACTAAGGATCTGGAAACCACGAACGGACATGATTCATCTATATTAATTGCTGACAGAAGAACCTCTTATGCCAGTCAGATTGCAAATAATGTAGTTACTGTTTCCAGAACAAGAAAGATTTTAATCAGTGATAAACTTGATTCAATAACCACACATAAATTGTGGGGATATATAATTATGATATTTATTCTGAGTGCTATGTTTCTTTCTGTCTTTCTTCTTGGCAACTGGCTCTCAGGAAAACTTGATACTCTGTTTGAAAATATACACATCTGGTGGAACAAAATTGCCGCAAATACTGTTATTTTCAGATTGGTCTGGGCTGCAATTGAAAGTGTTCTTGCACTTCTGCAAATTGCCATTCCTTATATTCTGCCTTTTTATATAATGTTATATATTTTGGAAGACTGGGGATACATTTCGCGCATATCATTTCTTATGGATCACCTTATGCATAAAATGGGTATACATGGGAAAGGTTGCATTTCCTTTATTATAGGATTCGGCTGTAATGTACCAGGTTGTCTTTCATGCCGTATTATGGAGTCAAGGCGTGAAAGGTTTATTACTGCAGTGCTGGTTACCTTAGTCCCCTGTTCGGCAGTTTCAGTTATTGTTTTCGGCCTGGTCGGAAAATACGTAGGACTGCTTTGGGCTTTTGGTTTATATTTTTTTGCAATGGTAATAATATTCATTGCCGGCAGAATTCTTTCAAAAGCTCTATTGGGTGAACCTGTTGAATTAATAATGTACATGCCTGATTATAAAACACCACATCTGAAAACAATTATATATCAGACATGGCTGGCCCTTAAGGAGTTTATATATATTGCTGCACCAATAGTAATAATTTCAGGTGTTTTTATTAACGCTATTGACCTTGCGGGCTGGATGAAACATATTGCCGCAATTCTCAGCCCAATAACCGTCCACTGGCTGGGATTGCCATCAGTGACAGGAATTTTGCTTATTTTTGGTATCCTGCGTAAAGAACTGATACTTGTAATGCTTGCAGCCTACCTTGGTACCACTCATTTTTCAGATGCTCTCAATGCTCAGCAAATGATTACCCTTGCTGTATTAAGCATGTTTTATGTACCATGTGTTGCAACCATCTCGGTTTTATGGAAAGAATATGGATGGAAGAAAGCTTTGCTTGTCTGTGTTCTTGAGATCATTTTTGCTATTCTACTTGCCGGAATAATCAGCAGAATCCTGAATTTTGTTTTTTAAACCCGGGATTATCATTAGCACCTGTTTTTACTTGAAACTACTAACTACCAGAGTAGCTTTTACATTATCTACGGCAATTATGGAAAAATATTTTTCACACTATATGTACTTTTCAACCCTGCTTTTTATTAACGATATTGCTTTTCCTGAGACCTCGCCAACTATATAATCCCAAGTCAATTGATAAAATCATTTAACAAATCAACTAACAAAATCTAATCATTCCGGAATTTCGGGATGATTAGATTTTGTTATGTAAGGATTCACT
>CAZBCB010000560.1:0-1530 GCA_964489905.1 uncultured Bacteroidales bacterium | reverse complement strand
TGCTGAACCTGTTTTTTTAAATTTTAAGTTTCTTTTCAATTTCTTCAATCTGATTTCTGAATTGCTTGTCGGTTTCAATCAGATTGTTAACCGTTTTGCAGGCATGCAACACAGTTGCATGATCTTTACCTCCGATTTGTATTCCAATGGTTGCTAAGGATGATTTGGTTAGATTTTTTGAAAAATACATAGCAACCTGCCTTGCCTGAACAATTTCACGTTTACGGGTCTTCGACTGCAATGAATCAACCGGAACATCAAAGTAATTGCATACCACTTTCTGGATGTAATCAATAGAAACCTCCCGTTTGGTGTTTTTGATAAGTTTGTCTATCATTTCTTTTGCCAGGCTGAGCGTAATTTCCTTTTTATTCAACGTGCTCTGTGCAAGCAAGGAAATAAGCGCCCCCTCAAGCTCACGAACATTATCAGTGATATGTGTGGCTATATATTCAATTACTTCGGGTGGCAAAACGATACCATCTTTATAGATCTTTTGTTTAAGAATAGCAACCCTCGTTTCAAAATCGGGTACCTGCAAATCGGCAGAAAGACCCCATTTGAAGCGGCTTAGTAACCGTTGTTCGAGGCCCTGCAATTCAACCGGGGGCTTGTCAGATGTCAGAATAAGTTGTTTGCCCGATTGATGCAGGTGATTGAATATATGGAAAAAGATATCCTGTGTCTTTTCTTTCCCGGCAAATTCATGTACATCATCAATAATAAGCACATCAATCATCTGGTAAAAATGCAGGAAATCATTTTTGGTATTATTCCGGATGGCTTCAACAAACTGGGTCTGAAAACGATTAGCCGGAACATACAGTACCGTTTTATCAGGATACCTTTCTTTGATCTCAATACCAATAGCCTGAGCCAGATGCGTTTTACCCAGTCCCGATTCACCATAAATGAGCAAGGGATTAAATGCAGTGCCACCGGGATTATTAGCCACAGCATATCCTGCTGAACGTGCTAACCGGTTACATTCGCCTTCAACAAAATTATTGAATGAATATTCCGGATTTAACCGGGGATCGATATTCATTTTCTTTATGCCCGGTATAATAAACGGATTCTTAATAACATTCTCTTCTGTACTTAAGGGAACGTTAACCGGATTATTCTTAATTTCTACCTGGTTCTTAGCCGGGAGTTTAACCGTATAAGGCCGGTTGTTCGAAAAACCCGGATTTTCCATCACAATACTGTATTCCAGCTTGGCATCATACCCAAGTTCCTTCCTGAGCGTTTTACTGATAATATCAATATACTTCTCCTCAAGATACTCATAAAAAAACGGGCTCGGTACCTGAATGGTAAGTATTTTATTTTCTAATTTCAATGGTACAATGGGTTCAAACCAAGTCCTAAAACTTATAGAAGGAACATTGTCTTTAATAACTTTCAGGCAATTATTCCATAATTCTTTGTGCATAATTATATCATTTAGCTTTAGGTGAATACAAATTTTTTGATTGTAAGTTTTTGTTACAGCAATATTGTGAAAAAAAACAAAAAAAAAAAATC
>CAZBCB010000559.1:0-1535 GCA_964489905.1 uncultured Bacteroidales bacterium | reverse complement strand
TATACCTGTGGGTTTTCGGTCTATGCCGCAAAGGGATGTTCCCGGATTATACATTCAGTCTACAGCTCATCTCCGGCTATTGAGTTAACCATTAAAAACATCACATTAAACGAAATTAGTGCATCATCTCATCAGGCCTTTTGTGTTGACGCTTTTTCATACCTGAAAGAAATAAATAACCGCTATAACATTATTATCCTCGACCCGCCGGCATTTGCAAAACATCAGGGAGCGCTGGAAAACGCACTTCAGGCTTATAAAAGAATAAATCAGCAGGCTATAAAACAAATAAAACCCGGAGGACTTTTATTTACCTTTTCATGTTCTCAGGTTGTATCAAAGGAAGAATTCCGGAAATCAGTTTTTGCGGCAGCCGCCAATACACAGCGAAGTGTAAAAATACTTCATCAGCTTACACAGCCAGCCGACCATCCTGTAAGTATTTATCATCCCGAAGGCGAATATCTTAAAGGACTGGTTTTGTATATTTATTAAAAACCAGAATAATATCTACATTCCAAAATAAATCTTCCAGTATGCTTCTATTCGGCGTGTAAATGCGCCCGGTGTTTCGGCATATATTTTTTCTGCTAACGGCCATACCTGTATCTGTAATTTTTTTCTTACTGACGCTAAGTCGGAAATTATTTTTTCTATTTCCTCATGCTGTAAAATATTACCCTGCTTTATCTCCGTTTCCAGTTCAGCCAGATCATGTTCTGTACCAAGTTTTTCACCTATTTTATCCAGGGTAGAAACATAACCGCCCAAAACCCCCGGCCAAACATTTCTTAATAACTGCAACTGATACCAGAGATATTTTACCGACTTGCGAAAATTATGATTGTTTGTAACAGATGAATCTGATATGGCTGCCTGTAATCGGTCGCGTCCCCTTTTATATGTCCGTCTCAATCCTTTCAGCAATATTTCCGGTATTGTGCCATCATTATTCTCCATAATAATGAAAGGTTCACCAGCCTTGAATCCGTTTAGCTTATTGATACATATTTCCAGTACATTTTGCCTGTTCAATAATTTTCTGTATTCTGATTCTTTCTTACTGGTCAGGAATTCTTTAATTGCATTTACACTTTTGGGATGCCTTTTAAAAAAATTAAACTCAGAAAAAACATTAAAAGTGTTCACAAGTGCAGCACTCCTTCTCAGGTCGGTAAGTAAAAAACTTATATCTCTCAGCAGGTTAATTTCACGGTAAAATCTTTCTTCTCCGGTTAAATACCGGATTAAGTGCAAAACAGCCCTGAGTCTTTTCATTGTTTTGCGTATTTCATGAACAGCGTATTCTGCATTTGTATATGGTAACCTGCACAAATCGATTGCCATTTCAACCTGCCCGACTATTACGCGGTTTATTGAATTATTTATATTCTTATTTTTTTGAAGTCGAAAAGACGGCCTTGCAGACATCAGATTAAAATATTAACAATCAGGGATAAATAGCAGCTTACTATACCCGTCAAAGTTAATAGAGATTAAGATGAGTTTAAAAAGAAATGATTAAAAAATGAATG
>CAZBCB010000558.1:0-1536 GCA_964489905.1 uncultured Bacteroidales bacterium | reverse complement strand
CACGACCCTAACCTTGGCAAGGTTATGCTCTACCCCTGAGCTACTCCCGCAGTTATCTTGAGGCCACAAAAGTAAATTGTTTTTCTGATTTCATGAAAAATTTTTTAAATTTTTCTGCATTGTTGAAAATACTGATAAAATTATTTTGAGATGATATTCACTTCTGAGTATAATTGTACCTTTGCAAAAAGTTTAATGTGATGATGCTACACGATTATGCAGGTTGGATTGGAACACCTGAAATTATTATCATTTTTGCAGCTCTCCTGCTTTTGTTTGGCGGGAAAAAAATACCCGAACTCATGAGAGGTATTGGAAGAGGTATCCGTGAATTTAATCAGGCAAAAGAAAAAGTAAAATCCGAAATTGAAGAAGGCATGAAAGGAGAGCCTGTAAAAGAGGAAAAAACGAAAAATTCTGAAAAAGACGATTGATTTCTGAATTTTGGAATAAGGCCATTGTCCCGTTTTGCCGACTCAGGCAGTTTCTTTTTTATGTCTATCTGTTTTTGCCCTTCTTTTCTTTTTCACAGATTTCATTGATTAACAAGGTAAGTGATTCAGTTCAGACCGCACTGATCCGTGAACCTATTGACAATTTGATGAACGAGTGGTTCTTCAGAAGGATGATGGTTTTCTCAAATGTAGCTAATTTAAACAAATACGTTTTTAAACCAGGCTATATCCCTGTATATGATGACTCGGTTTACATTCAACGCCTGAAAAATCTGCAAAGCCCGATACCACTCACTTACAATAAATATGTCAGGCGATATATTGAGCTATATACCATTGAAAAAAGAAAACAGGTGGAAACCATGTTGGGGCTGGGATATTATTATTTCCCTGTTTTTGAAGAAGAGTTACATAAAAAAGGCCTTCCGCTTGAGCTGAAATATATTCCTGTCATTGAATCGGCCTTAAACACACACGCTGTATCCCGAAGCGGGGCAACTGGTCTCTGGCAGTTTATGTATGCCACCGCACGCATGTATGACCTGAAAATTACTTCATGGGTGGACGAAAGACGTGATCCATTTAAACTCACTGAAAAAGCTGTTGAGTATTTTGATGATTTATACCATATTTTTGGCAACTGGCTGTTTGCCATAGCCGCTTACAATTGCGGTCCGGGTACTCTAAACAAATGTATCACGCAATCGGGGTATAAAACCGATTTCTGGGAGGTTTTTCCTTATCTGCCTCAGGAAACGCAGGGCTATGTACCGGCTTTTATCGCTGCCAATTATGTCATGAATTATTACATCGAGCATAATTTATATCCAAAAAACATCTATAATCCCGGACTTCTTGATACCATTCAGATCAGGAAAAGACTGAAGTTTGAGGTTATTGCCAGGGCACTTCAGATACCCGTTGAAGTAATCAGGGAATTGAATCCCCAGTATATGAAAGACGTTATTCCCCAGTCAGTTACCGGTGATTATTATGTCTTACGCCTTCCCCAGCAGAAAGCAGCCCTGTTTTATGCCCATCAGGACAGAATTTACCGTTATCAGGAATACCTCGACAGCAA
>CAZBCB010000557.1:0-1547 GCA_964489905.1 uncultured Bacteroidales bacterium | reverse complement strand
GAGATACTTTGAAGCATATAATTATTGTTTCCGGCATCAACAAACAAAGGATCTCCTTCAATGTTTTCCAGTCCGTTACCAGAAGAATTGAATTCAGAAAGAGAGGTATATTCCGAACTCCCCCAGCGAATACGCACACTGCCTGAACTTTGATAAAATAAATTGTTTTTTGCGACTGAATCGCCAGTATTTTCAATATTAATATGCCAGCCATCAGCCAGCATTATATTTGCAATAATGTTATTTACAATGGAAAATGACACTGATGACGGTGCAGAATAAATTCCTGCATCAACATTATAAATGGTGTTATTAATAATGTATTTTTCTGTTCCGCCACGCATTTGAATACCAGCCATTGAATACGAGCTACTGGTGGATTCGTCCGGGTCATGGATATCATATATCAGATTTCCGATCGCATATACAGGTAAAGGATAAACCCTAGAATCATCACCGACAACAGATATACCACCTGTGGCGCCATGCAGAATATTATTAAGCATCCAGAACCTTCTCGGGCCATATTGAGCTCCTATGCACGCCCTGTCTTCATAAGCAGGATTTTCAACGATATCGTAAATGTGATTTTGTGAAAATATTACATCCTGAGCATATTTTACCCATAATCCTGAATGCCGGGTATTATGAACTGTATTTTTACCAAAATAGATGTGATGACAATCTTCAGGGAGGCTTGTATTCGGTGAAGCACCTCCGACGCGAGCTGCATGTTCGGCAATATTATAAAAATGATTTTCCAGAAACCAAACATTATTTGTAAAATCTGAAACAGTAGCACCGCACACATCTTCATCCTCAGAAGAGCTCATATTACCAAGGTTATAAATTGTGTTTTTATATACAACAATATGATGAACGTTGTTGGTTTGTGTTCCTTCCACCGCAATGCCACCGTAATTATTTACCCCGTCACCTTCAATAATGCAGTTCCGTATTACAATATGATCAGCGCCATAACCATAGCCAGGTTCACCAATCTGCAAATTGCCACGTGAATTCCAATTAATTAAATCAAAATAAATATAACTGCCATAAACCACGGTAGTATATGTTGTAAAATTAGGTTTGCCGGTTTCGTTCTCACCTACAATCCACACCGGCCCTGAAGTATTGGCAACCCAAATGTCTCCTGTACCGTTACCCTCTACCCAGATAACACCTTGTGAAGCCCGTTCATAATTACCATGAACTTCAACATAAGACCCTGCGGGGACAGGTCTGGGTATGCTTCTTCGCGGATGAGCAGGTGTACCATAGGTATTAGTTCCCCCGTATTCGTCATCTCCGGTTTCATAATTAACATAATAATAACCTGCAATCGGAGCACTCCAATCTGATGGCCGGGAAGGCCTTTCTTCTTCAATTCCAAATCCCGGATCAGGGATACCTATTGGAGGAGTCCATGTTTGTGACTTAATGTTTACTGAAAAGAAAAACAAAATTAATACTAATTGTTTGGTTTTTGTTGATAAGGTTTCCATATCTAACAAGGCATTTAATAGGTTATCATTAAATTAATATAA
>CAZBCB010000556.1:0-1558 GCA_964489905.1 uncultured Bacteroidales bacterium | reverse complement strand
AAAAAAAACGTATATACAAATAACATTTTTAGTTTTTGGTCAACAAAATTTAAACATTCGTCAAAATTATAAACAAAACTTAAAAACAAAACCAATGAGAAGGGTGAAAGATGTCGTTATCCGTTACTTGTGGATATTGGTTTTTTTAAACGCAGGGAATATCATCATTTGGGCACAGGAAATGAAAGACATTAGTTATTCTCAGTTGTTTTTCATTCCCGAAAATGCTGAAAACAATGATGATTGTGGAAATTTTTACAGCTATTTTACTTATAAGCCTGTAGATAAAGTTAAGTATAAAATATCTAACGGCAATTCAGACGGTATTTTTAAAATTGATGAAGCAACAGGTGTAATAAGAATTAATAATAAAAGTAATCTTAAAGCAGGTCAGTATAATATTCAGATAACCTGTTATGATAATACTTTCCTTGATATTGATACAGCCAGAATAATTGTTATAAGTTCAGAAAAGTGTATTTTTATTGACCCTTCAGCAACGGTTAATGGAAATGGTACGAGAATCAATCCTTATAACTCATGGAATTCAGTAAAAAGTTTTAATGCAGGTTATGCTTATTTTCAAAAGAGAAACACAACTTATGGCTCAACCGAAATTTATGTTGCCGGGCCAGGCGGTACTTCTGAAAATCAGATTTTTATAGGTGCCTACGGCTCAGGCCAGCGGCCGGTACTTGATGGAAGTAGACTCGACGAAACCATGGCCGGTATATGGATAGGAAATACAACTAGAGGTGTAAGCTATGTTAACGTGAGTTCTTTTATAATTCACTCAAGCAAAGGTATTAAGGTTGAGCGTACCTGTGATCATATCAGGCTGTATGACCTTGATGTATACAACTGCTGGGATAACGCCGGCATTTACCTGAAATATCAGGAAACACCTGCAGACAGAGCTATTATCCGTTATAATGAAGTATATAACTGCGTATCACATGACAATGGGGATCATCATGGAATAAAGGCAAATCCAGGTACTCTCTTAAAAAATTGTATGGTTTACAATAACAATGGTAACGGAATATCATCCTTTAATAATTCAACCATCGATCACTGTTACTCGCATCACAACAAACAATATGGCCTTGAGGTAGACGGGTATAATATTAATATTATTAACAGCCTTGCAGAATATACTTATGCGGGAATTTATGCCAATAACTCCTCTAATGTTAAATTCAGAAATAACATTGCACAATATAATTATTATGGTATAGGAATTGATTATTATACATCAAATTCAGTAGTTGAAAATAACATCTCAAGAAATAATACCTATGGAATTGATATATGCGGCGGATCATCTGAAATCATTGTTCAGCGCAACATAGTAGCAAATAATAAAGGAACCGGCATAAGTATTACCAAACATTCAGCTGCCCCTGGCCTTGAAACCAACATATCCCTGTTTTATAATGTTGTTTATGGAAATGCTTCAGACGGAATCACCGTTTCAGAGGCAAATGGAGTAAATGTTTATAATAAAACGGTAATTAATAATATTAAAATAGGAACCAACACTACCGCCACTGAATAT
>CAZBCB010000555.1:0-1564 GCA_964489905.1 uncultured Bacteroidales bacterium | reverse complement strand
GACAGGCCTGCATCAGCCATAGTGTTACAAAAAGGCTCAGCAAGCATCCAAAGTGTAAATGTTTATTTTTCATCATTCCTGATTTTTTTAATAGCTATACCATCTATTTCAAATGTCAGATCTGGTCTGCATATATCATTGAAAATCAATAAACTGTTAGGGGCGTTAATCTTGAGTTCCCTGATGATACGATGGAAAATTTCAGCATCTTCAGGGTTTTTCAGATAACAATATGCAAGGCAAAAATCCTGAAAATCCATTTTTGACTGATGAAGAATGGCTGATACATTTTCGAAAGTAGTTTTAATCTGCATGGCCGTATCACCCGGGAATAAGGTTTCTCCGTTTATCCCGATGCTGGCTGTTCCGGATAACTGAAGTTCCCTGTAGTCAAGGGTTTCTATCAGTATGGCACGTGAGAAAGCAGGCTGAAACATATAATTTTTTCCATCAGGTTCTTTCTGAAAGGGATTAAAAATCCTTGAAATCCTGATGTTTTCATTATTACGTTTAATAAACCACGCTTCCACATTCAGGCTATCTTCTATCCCGTTTTTACCAACACAGGTGCTCGAAGGTAAATGATCCGACTGTGCGGATAAATCGATTCCAAGTGCCTGATAACATTGGTTTCGGTTTTGATTAAATTCTGTGTAATTCAAACCGATTTTATCAAGATAAAACCAGGTGCGAATCAGGTCTTTCTCTGTAAAACCAAATTCAGAAGCTGCCTTAGTCAGATTGTAAAATGAGGCAGTAAAGCCTGTGCCTGATTCTCGTTTATTTGAAGTTGTCAGGTACAAACGCTCCGTATCTTTTGTCTTTAGGTATGTTCCTTCAATTTGTCCTGATTTTTTATCATTTATATATTTCAGACTCACCGAACCGGATAACGGCCGAATTGCAACGATTGAACAGCAGGAGTTGTCAAATCTTATTCCCCGTTTTGAATAAATATAACTGGTCGGATAAGGATTAATCAGCTGATTATCAATATATTTTTTCTTGATTTCAGATAAAAGGGACATTATTGATTCTGTCCCAAACACTTTTTCAGAAAGGATGTAGCTGTTTTTTTCATGCAGGTTCTGAATGCAGCCTGAATAGATGCTTTCTGCCAATGCAAGGTCATTGAATTCCGAAAGGTCAACTTTGATCCAAATAAGTTCGTAGTCATCAAAAGAAGTAACCTTTGTGGATATAAATCTTTGCATAATGAGGCATTAGTAAGCTCATCAAAGTTAAAGTTTTTCATTGAGAATACAGAGCTTTTGTCCTGTCTTACCGAAATCTTAATGAATGAGTGATCGGAGACTTAAGCGACTGTTAAAATCTTGCTCCGGCACCAATGAGTAGTTGTTTATCAAAACCTCCGCTTCCTGCAAAACTTTTCTGAACAAAACGTTTCGACAGCAAGCCAGCAGCCTCAATAAAAAAATCCTGGTTAAAGTAATAACGAGCACCTGCTTCAATACCGGCTGAAAAGCAGGAAAATCCATTTGTTTTTTTCATTTCAATCTCAAGCTCTTCGAGGTAATCTTTGGCTATATTGCCTGAAAAACTG
>CAZBCB010000554.1:0-1567 GCA_964489905.1 uncultured Bacteroidales bacterium | reverse complement strand
CGTTTTACTGTTTGCAACCATTAGTGATTATTTTATTGGTCACAGGATATATAATGCCGGAAGTGCGGTAATAAAAAAATTATGGCTTTCACTGAGTGTATTTATTAATCTCTCTGTATTGTGTTTTTTCAAGTATGATTATTTTTTCACTGACACGATTAATAAATTGTTCCATACAAACTTTGAAGTCGTTACTCATGCAGCACTATGGTCGAATCAATTATTGGGCACTCATTTTGATATTGGCAGGATGCTGCCTCCGGTAGGTATTTCATTTTTTACTTTCCAGACCATGAGCTATGCAATTGACTTGTACAGGGGGCTTATCAAGCCAGTTAAAAGTCCATTTGATTATGCGTTTTATGTATCATTTTTCCCTCAGCTTGTTTCAGGCCCGATAGTAAGGGCTTCAGAATTTGTCCCGCAGTTATATAAAGAAACCCGGGTCACCCAGGAAGAGTTCGGAACTGCTATTTACATAATTCTAAAAGGATTATTTAAAAAAATTTTCATTGGTGATTATATTGCAGTAAACCTTATCGACAGGGTTTTCTCCAATCCGGTTTCATATACCGGCTTTGAAAATCTGATGGGGCTTTATGGATATTCATTACAGGTTTATTGTGATTTTTCTGGTTATACCGATATTGCTATTGGCCTTGCTATGCTTATGGGCTTTAAACTGCCGCAGAATTTTAATTCACCATACAAGGCAAAAAGCGTGGGTGAATTCTGGAAACGGTGGCACATGTCGCTTTCCTCATGGCTTAAGGATTATCTTTATATTCCTATGGGAGGGAACCGCAAGGGTTCGTTGTTTACATATATCAGTCTGTCAGTAATACTAATTTTTATTATATTAATAGCAGGTAAATTATGGCTGGCATGGATCTTTGCAGCCGTTATAGCTGTTATGGTGGCTTTAGCCAGATTATTCCCCGGCTTGAAGGTAAATATTACGACAAACATTAATCTGATGATGACCATGCTATTAGGAGGGTTATGGCACGGAGCCAGCTGGACCTTTGTTATATGGGGTGGATTAAACGGACTCGGACTTGTGGTATATAAATTCTGGCGAAAAATCAGTCCGTATGAAAATTCAAATCACTGGCTGGCAACGTTATGGAAAATATTTCTGACTTTTAATTTCATTACTTTTACCCGTATATGGTTCAGGGGTGAGTCGATGCAGGGCACAATGGACCTGCTTGGTCAGGTAATCAGTCACTTCGGGTGGGAACATGTTCCTGCAATGCTTGCAGCATACCGTAAGGTGTTTGCGGTAATGATTCTGGGATATATACTTCACTGGCTTCCATATAATATTAAAGATAAACTGTTAAACTGGTTTATAGAAACTCCGGTGTATGCTAAAATAGTATTAAGTGCTCTTATTGTTTTTATCATTTACCAGTCGGTTTCAGCAGGTTTGCAGCCATTTATCTATTTTCAGTTTTAAAGGAAAAGATTTATCTGAGATTAGTCAATAGAAACAAAATAAATATTTAAAAATATTGTTTTTATTGACTTTCCCGAAAGACAAAATCTAATAATTACGAAATTT
>CAZBCB010000553.1:0-1581 GCA_964489905.1 uncultured Bacteroidales bacterium | reverse complement strand
AACCAAATAGTGAAATTACTAAATTATGTATTCTTAATTATTAGACTTTATATAAATTAAGGTTTAACCCAGACTTGTCATTAGTTCGCTTCGCTCCTAATGACAAATCTGGGTTCAATTTACAACCTTGCTACTCTTTATTAAATATTTTGTTAATCAGTGTTTTTGAACAAAACAACAAATTAACACATTGTTTATATATGAGTTGCAAAAATGAAAATTTTAAGACAACCCCTCAGTACTTGAGCAATTAAATATACTGATTTAAAATAGTTTCATACAATTCCTGCTTGCCGCTTATTTGTTTAGGTTCGCCATTTTTAAGCGCCAGATTACGCAGGTCCTCAAGTGAAAGCTTGCCTTCTTCAAAAGCTTTACCATCGCCGCTGTCGAACGATGCATATCTTTCCTTCCGAAGTTTCAGGTAATCTGATTGTGTTAGAATATCATTAGCCACTAAAAGTGCTCTGGCAAATGCATCCATGCCGCTGATATGAGCAATGAATATATCTTCAAGGTCAGTAGAATTCCTTCTTGTCTTTGCATCGAAGTTAATACCGCCAGTAGTAAAACCTCCTGCCTGAAGAATTACCAACATAGCTTCGGTTAATTCATATATATTGAGAGGAAACTGATCGGTATCCCAGCCGTTCTGATAATCACCACGGTTAGCATCAATGCTTCCGAGCATACCTGCATCGGCAGCCATCTGCAGGTCGTGCTGAAATGTATGTCCTGCAAGTGTAGCATGATTAACCTCTATATTCAACTTAAAATCCTTGTCAAGGCCATAATGACGAAGGAAACCGATAACAGTCTGAGCATCATAATCATACTGGTGCTTTGACGGCTCCATTGGTTTGGGTTCAATAAGAAAAGTACCTTTCCACCCGCGTTTGCGTGCATAATCACGTGCCTTTGTGAGGAACATGGCCATGTGGTCGAGTTCGCGCTTGGTATTGGTATTGAGTAATGACATATAACCTTCACGGCCTCCCCAGAAAACATAATTTTCACCGCCAAGTTCGATAGTTGCATCAATAGCATTTTTTACCTGAGTGGCAGCCCATGGGATAACATTGAAATCGGGATTGGTAGCTGCTCCGTTCATGTATCGCTTGTGTGAGAACAGATTTGCAGTGCCCCATAATAATCTGACCCCTGAAGCTTTCTGTTTTTCCTTTGCATATTCAATCATGGCCTGCAGTCGCTTTTCGGATTCAGGAATTGTGTTGGCTTCCTCAACCAGGTCATAATCATGAAAACAATAGAAATACAAGCCAAGCTTGGTCATAAATTCAAAAGCTGCATCCATTTTGTTTTTACCAACTGTCACAGGATCACTGCCTTCATTCCATGGGAATGCTTTTGTGCCGGGTCCGAAGGGGTCGCCTCCGGTACCGCATAATGTATGCCAGTATGCCATGGCAAACCTGAAATGGTCTTTCATGGTCTTTCCGGCAACAACTTTATTTTCATCATAAAATTTAAATGCAAGGGGGTTTTTTGATTCACGCCCTTCATACTTTATTTTCCCTATCCCGGGAAAATATTCTTTACTTCCAGTGATTACATTCATAA
>CAZBCB010000552.1:0-1595 GCA_964489905.1 uncultured Bacteroidales bacterium | reverse complement strand
CCGGAAATCTTAATTTCAGCATTTATGGCTGGAGCATTCCATTGTCATTTAATTACTCAAACCAGAAAGCCACCTTTACTCAACCTTTTAATCATTACAGCATTCATCCGCAGTATAAATGGATAAGAGCCCATATTGGTTATACAAGTATGAGTTTTTCACCCTACACATATAATGGTCATTTGTTTGTTGGTGCCGGGGTTGAACTCAATCCGCCAAAACCATTTACCTTCAGCATGATGATCGGACGGCTGAAAAAAGCAAGGCAATTCGATTCCCTGGCCGCTCAGGGTTTACCCCCTGAATTTGAACGATGGGGATACGGTTTTAAAGCAGGGTATGTATATTCAACTAGTGAATGGGTAAAAATTATGTTTGAAACAAGTATGTTTCACGCAAAAGATGTGGCCGGTTCATTACTTTACAGACCTGATTCATTATTAAATCCCGGAGAAAACCTGGTAATGGGTGTGAATACTCAGATTACATTTGCCGGTAAAATAATTTTATCAGCAGAAGTAGCATCAAGTACCATATCAAAAAATATTCTTTCTGATTTGCCTGAAACAAAATCAAGGGGCTTCAACCGGTTAATGGGTTCAATCATTGGTTCCAACGGCACTACCGAATACTATAAAGCCATGAAAGGCAATCTGGCTTACAATGCAGGTTTTTATTCGGTTGGAATAGGATATGAAAGAATTGACCCCGGATATGAAACTTACGGAACCTATTATTTTAATAATGACATGCAGAATATTACACTGAATGGCTCTTTAAGACTTTTTAACAATAGGGTAAATATAGCCGGCAATATTGGCAGGCAAAACGATAACCTTGATAATAGCAAAGCCTCAGAAATGAAAAGATGGGTTTCGGCCATGAATATAGGTTTTAGTCCTGGAGAAAAATTTTCAGCCAGCTTTTCCTATTCTACCTTTACGAGCTTTATGAACATCAGATCACAATTTTTGGAGGTAAACCGGCTGACGCCTTATGACGACCTCGATACCCTCAATTTTACCCAACTTTCTTCTTCCTCTTCTTTATCATTGAGTTATGTTTTAAAAAATACCGAAAAAATGCGGCAGAACATACTTTTAAATTTTAACCAGCAACGTTCTGCAGAAGAACAGAACGGCCGGGACACACTCGGTGGCAGTACCTTTTATAATGCCAGCACTTCCTATTCGTTATCACATATACCATCTGGTACAAGTTTTTCTTTTATGCTGATGTCATGTATCAATAATATGCCCGGATTAAAGACATCTACTTTCGGGCCTTCAGTTTCTTTGAATAAATTGATGCTAAACAAAAAACTCAGAAACTCTTTAACCCTTTCTTACAATAAAACATGGTCAGATGGAAACGCACAAACCGGTGTTTTAAGTACCCGGATAGGAAGTAGTTACCAGGTGGGCAAACGACATAATTTCAACCTTGGATTAACCTTTATGAAAAGAAATAACTTAAAAAACACAGATACAAAATCAGTAAATGAATTTATTGCAAATCTGATGTATGCTTTCAGTTTCTAATACTTTTTTTTATGAAAAAATCCGCAATTATGTTGATTATAATGAAGAGCATCT
>CAZBCB010000551.1:0-1601 GCA_964489905.1 uncultured Bacteroidales bacterium | reverse complement strand
TTTCCTTTTCGTTACGTGTGCGTAACATAACCAGGTCGCTAAGCACTACTTCGGTAACGTATTTTTTGTTGCCATCTTTATCATCATAGGAACGATGGGTAAGTTTCCCTTCAATTGCAATTTCGCTGCCTTTTGTCAGATATTTTTCAGCTATTTTAGCCAGATTTCCCCATGCAACGATATTATGCCACTGGGTTTCAGATACCCTTTTTCCATTGGCATCACGGTATGAATCGGTGGTGGCAAGTGAAAAACGGGCTACGGATTTTCCGTTATCAAAAGTTCTGACATCAGGGTTGGCACCAAGGTTGCCGATGAGCTGCACTTTGTTACGTAAGGTGTTCATAATACTTAAGTTTTAAGGTTAAAAAATTTTTATTTATTTGTTTGTAAAAAATTCTACTGCAAAGTAAATTACCCATAAATTATCAAGCCGGTTTATAAATGCTTATGTTCGTTTATAAACGGCTATAATTGTTTGTAATTAAGTACAAACGATTATGTAGTTAATATTTAATAAGTTAAGTTATGGAAAGACAGTGCCTCGAATGCGGTGAAAAATTACATGGCAGAGCCGACAAAAAGTTCTGTTCTGATCAGTGCCGCAATAACTATAACAACAGGCAAAAAAGTGCGCAGGGAATGGCATTTATACGCCGGGTTAACGGAATACTGATGAAAAACCGCAATATACTGGCTGAAATGAATCCGGCAGGGAAGACAAGTGTGCACAAACTGAAACTGCTGAAAAAAGGTTTTAATACCGACTATATCACACATATCTATACTACAAAAGCAGGCAGGGTATATTATTTTTGTTATGACCAGGGTTATGCACAGGTTGAGAATGATTATTATGTGCTGGTGAGAAAAGATACTGATGCGGGTGAAAAACAGTGATGAATTTATCGTTATTATGTATGCCTTTAGAGTATTTATGGCTATGAGCTGTGGACTGCAAGATGATAGATACCAGGTAGCAGATACAAGATACAAGATACAAGATACAAGACAAAAGATGAAAGACAGAAGATGAAATCAAGGGGGTTCATTAAAACTTCATATATCATTCATTGAATAACGAAACATTTTTTTTATTATATTGCAAAAACATTTTTTACTCCTTAGCCTACCCTAAAACTAATCAGTGGGACTGAGGGGGCGAAGCTTTAGGTAATTGTAAGATTTTGCAATGGTATGCCTTAATTAACATCTTGTAATACAACAATTTGTGGTTTTCTTAACATTGAAATAAAAGCATACAAAAAAAGGTGAATTATTTCATTAAGAATTTTAGGTGTAAATGGGTGATAATGGCAATAACATAATAACATTTGAAGAGGCAGTGCACCGGGGAGAAAGAAGGGTAAAGCTTATATTCAGATATGATCCTGCAGTAATAAAGCAGGTAAAAAAGATCCCGGGATGCAGGTGGAGCCGGACGATGAAATGCTGGCATATTCCTTATTGCGAGGATTATGAAGGCTATGCAATGAAATTTCTTACGATTGATCAACAAAAAGAACAACAGCAGATAATTAAAAAGAGCTATGGTTATAAAGTAAATCTGAATGATATCCCATGGCCTGAAGAGAAATCAG
>CAZBCB010000550.1:0-1611 GCA_964489905.1 uncultured Bacteroidales bacterium | reverse complement strand
CAGTCAAAAAAAATGGACTGGTTTGATATTTCTGTGAAATTGTGCCTCGAAGGATACGAAATACCATTTATCAGGCTCAGAAACAATTTGTTACGTTTCGACAGATTATTCGAATTACCTGACGGAAAAATAGTGGTTTTACCCGAAGTTTGGTTTGAAAAATACAGGGATTTGGTAATTTTTGGTTCTGTCAAAAATAATAGGATTAAAATCAGGAAACAGTTTGTCAGGACAGGAGGTAAAGAAAAACATAAAGATTTACATATAAGCAGGGAAGAAATCCGGAAACTTACGGAAGTGGTACCAGAGGCCGGTTTGATTGAGGAAAAACTCAGGCCTTATCAGCTTGAGGGATTTCGCTGGATGTATTTTATGACGCAGAGGGAATTGGGCTGTTGTCTGGCAGACGACATGGGTCTCGGAAAAACAATTCAGACGCTTGCCTTACTGGAGAAAAAAAAGGCAGAAAACAAAACGGGTAATGACGAATACGATCAATTAGACCTGTTTAGTTTCAGTGAAGCTACACGAAAAACATCCCTGGTGGTGATGCCCACTTCTTTGCTCTACAATTGGGCAGCCGAAATAAAAAAATTTGCCCCTCATCTCAGATGCTACCTGCATGAAGGGATGAACCGCAGGCGATCAACCCGTTTGTTTCATCAATACGACCTGATATTAACCTCTTATGGCCTCGTCAGAAATGATTTGGATTTTATGAAAAATTTCAGTTTTTATTACCTGATACTGGATGAAAGCCAGTTTATTAAAAATCCGGAATCAAAAATATTTCAGTCAGTTGTTCAGTTAAAAGCCGAACACCGCATCGTTTTAACGGGAACTCCTATTGAAAACTCACTGTCTGACCTATGGGCTCAGATGGACTTTCTGAACCCCGGTATTTTAGGGTCACTTGAATTTTTCAGGAATGAATACATCATACCAATTGAAAAAAATAATGACCAGAAAAAAGCTGAAAGGCTAAAAATCATTATAGCTCCATTTATTTTGAGAAGGAAAAAGACAGAAGTGGCAGCCGAGCTTCCTTCCCTGACAGAAAACATCCATTACTGCGAAATGACTGAGGAACAGCAACTTTACTATGAAAGGAAAAAATCACAGATCAGAAATTATCTTCTGAGCGAAGTTAACAGTCAGAACTATAAATCAAAGATGCTGATCGTTTTGAAAGCCCTGATGCAGCTTCGCCTGATTTCCAATCACCCTGTGCTTGACAGCCCTGACTATAACTTTAGCTCCGGCAAATTTGATGAGGTGATCAGAAACGTGGAAGATGTTCTCTCTGAAAATCATAAGATATTGATATTCAGCTCTTTCGTCCGTCATTTGAAGCTATTTGAAGCGTATTTCAGAGATAATTCAGTTCCATTCAAGATGCTGACAGGCTCTACACCCTCTCATTTAAGGAAAGGCATCATAAATGATTTTCAGAATAATAACGCTGTAAAACTTTTTTTAATCAGTATCAAAGCAGGAGGATTTGGTCTGAACCTGACCGCTGCGGATTACGTGTTTATACTTGACCCGTGGTGGAATCCGGCTGTTGAATTTCAGGCCATAAACCGGTCTCATCGTATCGGACAAGATAAA
>CAZBCB010000549.1:0-1613 GCA_964489905.1 uncultured Bacteroidales bacterium | reverse complement strand
TATGACTGTATTAATCCATAGTTCATAAATGTGCTGCCGTTTTTGGGATAAAACTTGTATGAATTGTACAATCTGTTTATATCAGTTTGCATTGCGCTTTTTACAGCTGGTTCAACTAAAATTTCATTAAAATTTGGCGATACAAACAAACAAGCTTCTGTTGTGCATAACTGATAAAGAGATTCCTCCGACGAGTCTTCCTGGGGTATTATAATTAGACGTGGATTCCTGAACTCTTTTATTGCAGCATAAGCATCGTAAAGCCTTTCACGTGGAACCTTTAAAATACCAGATTTATCAGAACGCTCTAAACCTGCCAGAATCCAATTCGCCATATGAGCAGGGTGTTGCTCAATGGCATAGCTTATACTACCAAGCATGTTATCAGCTTTCTCAAAAAATTGATAATTGCCTGTAATTTTCCCTGCAAGAATTAATGCACGACAATAAACGGAATTAGGCGAAGGCGTCACATAATCAAATATTTCCGTTATCCTCTCATTCATAGGCGGAATATCAATATTGGAGAACAATAGTTTGCCCTCTGCATTTCTGAAAGAATTATCAGCCGCATCGAGCAGACTTAATCCAAGTTCCAGATATTCAGATTCACCAGAAGCGCAATAATAAGTTAAAAATGATAAGGCAAGCCAGGCATAATCTTCCAAAAATCCAGGCACAGACGGGGCACCATCATAAATAACGTGAAACACCATTTTCGTTTGGGCATCAATGGCTTTATGCTTAAGAAATAGAGCAAGATGGGCCGCCATTTCATATATTTCTTTATCAAGCGACACTTTCCAGGCCTTTAATAAGCCGTATAATAACATGCCGTTCCACGAGACCACAACTTTTGTATCAATCGGCGGTTGCGGTCGGGTTCTTTGTTTAACTTTAAGCTTTTCTATGACATCAAACACATCTTCTTTCGAAAAACCTTCCGAAATCGCCGGCCCATTGTTTTGATTTATACTCAATGGTGCCCTGAGGACAAACCTGCCACCCTCCAGATATGAATCCTCTTCAATCCTGAAATACCTCCGAAAAACGGGATATTTTTCACCTGTGGCTTCGCGCAACTCTTCCTCACTAAAAATATAATAATGCCCCTCGCCCATTGCATTGTCTGCATCTATGGAAGCGCTGTACCCACCGTCTGGCAATTTCATCCATTTCTCCAGGAATTCTAATATACCTTTGACCGTCTCAAATTCTGTTTCTATTCCTAAAGCCAACGCAGTTTCGGCATAAAGATTCAAGAGCAAAGCATTATCATACAACATTTTCTCGAAATGGGGTATAACCCATTTCTCATCTACAGAATAGAGAAAAAAACCACCATTAAGCTGATCATAAATTCCACCGTTTTTTATCTGTCGGAGGGTCAGCGCAATTAAATCAGAAGACAACTTAAATTCAGCCTGAGTCGACAATATGCAAACAAGACTTAGAAAGCATGGCATTGGAAACTTGGGCGAACCTTTCAATCCCCCATGAATTAAATCAAAAGAAGAGAAAAGTCGCTGAAGCATTTCATCTGAAAGCCGAAAGTTTTCCTTTTCAAGCGACAGAAAACTTTTCAGTGAAATTTCTTTCCTTTTTTCAATTTC
>CAZBCB010000548.1:0-1623 GCA_964489905.1 uncultured Bacteroidales bacterium | reverse complement strand
CGCAAATAACCGTTGAATCAGATAAGCAACAAAGTCGTGACAACTACATTAAAGTAATTGGAAAGTCTTTTGGAGATTCCATTATACTGCGATGGGCTCCTGAAAATATAGACTTATGGTTGTACGGAAATAAATATGGTTACTATATATATAAATATAAAATTGTTGAAAATGATACACATGTAATAAACAAACCGGTTAGAGAGTTACTTAACGACCAACCTTTGCAGCCCATGAGTTTAACAGAAATTGAAAAACGGTATGGGAATGATTCTTATGCTGCTATTGTTGCACAGGCTATTTACGGAAGTTCATTTACCATAAGCAGTAAGGACAAAAGGATGAACTTTATAAACATGGCTTCTGAATTATCAAACCGTTATTCATTTGCACTTTTTTCATGTGATATTTCATTAAATGCTGCAAAATCTCACGGGTTGATATTTATTGACAGACATGTTAAGTATGGTGATAAATATGTTTATTGTATAAAAATAAATAGCCATGATTCTACGATCAGACCTGATTCTTCATTGATTTTCATATCAGTTGCAGATACATTTAAAACACCAAGACCATTTGGTATCTATGCTGCATCCGAAGGTCAATACGTTACAGTCAGCTGGGAGGCTAATTCGCTAAAAGAATCATTTACCGCTTTTCATATTGAAAGAGCAGATGCTAAAGATCAATCTTATGTGCAAATTAATAAACAGCCTGTTATTAATGTGACAGGTTTTAAGGAAAAAATGCCTGAACGAATAATGTATATAGATACCATTCCCTATACAGACCATGAATATTGTTACCGTATCAGGGGAATAACCCCTTTTGGTGAAATCAGCATGCCTTCTGATACTTTTTGCATAAAAGGAGAACCCCTTATTGTGGGGGTTAATCCGATTGTTTTAATGCCGGAGGATTTGCATAACGGAACATTAAGAATAAACTGGGAATTTCCAAAAGAATATGAATCAAGAATAAAAGGTTTTGTTATTGAGCGTGCTGATAAAGCCGATGGCATTTATAAATCATTATCTGATACAATTCTTCCTAATGTGCGCATGTTTATTGACTTGCATCCGCGAAATGTAAATTATTATCAGATATGTGCCATAAGTTTTTCAGGCAGAGCATTTTGTTCTTTTCCTTCTCTTGCTCAAATGCCTGATTCCTTACCTCCATCAATACCTTCAGGCCTTAGTGGTAATATTGATTCTTCAGGTATTGTAATACTGAAATGGAACCGAAACACTGACAGCGATTTTATGTCATATAAAATATATCGTGCAAATAATCCCACCCAGGGTTTTGCCCAAATTAACAAACAAATTATTACTGATGAATATTACATTGATACCATTCCACTTAATAATTTAACCAGACATGTATATTACGCAATATCAGCGCAGGATTATAATTATAATGAATCAGCGTTTTCCGAACCATTAAAAATTGTAAAGCCCGATACAATACCTCCTGTAGCCCCAATGATTAAAGACTATAAGGTTACTGACAATAAAATTATTATTAAATGGCTTGCCAGTTCGAGTATTGATGTAATTAATCATTCTGTTTACAAAAGAAAAGAAAACGAACAGCAGTGGCTAAAAATATTTACTA
>CAZBCB010000547.1:0-1644 GCA_964489905.1 uncultured Bacteroidales bacterium | reverse complement strand
TTTGCTTCCTGCAAGAGGATGATTAAAATCCATTTTTACATTTTCAGGCGTAATTTCTTTTACTTTCCCGGTTAATTTATTGCCATATCCATCCTGCATGGGGATATTGTTTCCGATTTTTACAAGGTCATAATCAACCTTGCCTTCAATTTCAAAAACCGATATAGGGATATCAATGATGGCATTTTCATTAATTTCACCGTAAGCATCTTCTGCAGCAAGTGAAAAATTAAAATTATCACCGGTTTTTAATCCGGCAAGATTGGCCTCAAACTTGGGTAATAGTGAACCTGCTCCATAAAGAAATGTTAACGGTGAATCTTCCTGCAGTGACTCAATGATCTCTCCTTCTTCATTGTCAATTCTTAATTCATAAGTAACCGACACAACCTTGTCTTTTGATATAATCATAATGTTATAAAATAAAAATTAAATTAAATCAATAAATTACAAAGAAAGAAAAATATCAGCAATAGATAAAGGAAATTGGATTTTATTTTGATTAAAAATTTTCACAGGATTTGCAAACTAAAACTTCCATGATTCATAAATAATAATGAAAATCAATTCATAACGGTCCTCAATGTCCTTAATAATCAAAAAACTAATTCGGATTATATATTTCTATTGAAGTAATTTCAGGACGCATGCCTACTCTTCCCGGAAATCCGATAAAACCCAAACCCCTGTTGACATAAAGATATTGATCATTATGCCTGTAAAGACCATTCCATTGTTTATAAAAATATTTTGACGGACTCCAACTAAAACCGTTGAATTTAATGCCCATTTGCATAGCATGGGTATGTCCCGATAAAGTTAAACTGATAGCTGTTTTACCAGCTATTTCTGCTTTCCAGTGACTGGGGTCATGCGAAAGCAGAATCTGAAAGCTGGAACCATTTACCAATGACTGTGCCTTTTTCAGGTTTCCATATTGTTTAAATGGCGGATGCCCCCAGTTTTCTACACCCAATAATGCGATTGTATCATCATTAAAAGTTAAAACAGCCGATTCATTTCTTAAAAGCCTAAAGCCCATTTTTTTATAAATATTTACCAGCAATTCCATGTTGGTTGCCTTTTCTTTCTCATTTTTCCATTGCCAGTAATCGCCATAATCGTGATTGCCCAGTACTGAATATTTACCATATCTTGCATATAATTTCCCCAGTATGTCTTCCCAGCCAAGAGCCTCTTCGCTGAAATTGTTTACCAGGTCACCGGTAAATAATATCAAATCGGGTTGCAGACTGTTGATTCTGTCAACCATCTTTGCTATTTTTTCTTTCTTATTATAAACGCTTCCAAGATGAAGATCTGAGATATGCACAATTTTTAACCCGTTAAAGCCTTTTGGCAAATTATTCAGTTCAAGCCTGACTTTGCTGATTTCATAATTAAATCTGCCCAGGGTCATACCATAACCTAAGGCCAAAAAGGGCACTATTGCCAGCACCATACCTGTTTTTGATATAAAATGAATCCGGCTAATACGAACATTCAGAGATGCTACTTGATTAAGGATGAAAACAACCGATTTTGTTAAAATATGAATAACATCTTCAGTTAGGTGAAAAGCTGCAAAAACAAGCTTCGGTAAATAAATCATGAGAAATATACCCGCAAACAGATAAAATCCTG
>CAZBCB010000546.1:0-1651 GCA_964489905.1 uncultured Bacteroidales bacterium | reverse complement strand
TTCAGCCACGACCTTGTCATGAATAGGTTTCCAGAATCCCCATGGTCTTACTGTCCGGTAAAATTCCTTTAATACATTTTCATCAGTGGGTGGGGCCATATAGGTTCCGAAAATACAGCCTGCTACTGAAACTAAAAGAAATAGCGGGAAGAAATATAATAAAATTATATCTTTTGGAATTAATGGAAAAAGAGGTGGGAGAATATAGGGGAACAAGAGAGCTGCAGCAATGCCTACCAGCATTCCCCAGAAATATCCGTGTGCATTAAAACGCCACCAGTACCACTTGAGTACATTGGCTGCAATATATCCTCCCCACAAACCTGAAACAATCCATTGCAACATGGTGTTTACATTTTTGGCAAAAAAACCGAAAATAATACTGATTACCACCACAACAAGGCCTATAATATAATTTGTGTATTTAACCTGCGTGGGAGAGGCTCCGGGCTTAATATATTTCAGGTAGATGTCGTTAATAATGTATGCTTGTGCGGCATTCAGGGTGCCGGCAAAGGTTCCGTTAAAAGCTGCAAGTAGTCCAGCAAGCAAAATACCCATTACTCCAATTGGGGCAAATTCATTAATAGCTGAAGGAAGTATCTGCTCAAAATCGATTTTTCCGGCAATGATCAAATCGAGTTTATCATAAAATAAAAGGGCAAGAACTGCAAAACCACTTATCAGGAAATAACGGACAGGATTAAGAATAACCGATACAAAAGCACTCATTTTGGAAGCTTCTTTCGGACTGCGTGTGGCAAGTATTTTTTGCATATCGTAATTTGGGGCAGGACCGGCAGCACTGACAAGGATACCCTTAAAAAGCATCATGCCAAAAAATAATGAGAATAATGAATAGCCATCGCTGGCAATTTTCTCATTTACTTCAGGAATAATATTATTCCAGTCAATACCCAGCTTTGCTCCGAAAAACGGACTCATCCAACCATCGGGTACTATAAGCGGGTGACTTGACAAAGCATTCATGGCTATAATACCGATAATTACCGATGCGATAGTCATGATAATATATTGGAGCAAATCAGCCCATACAATACTCGACATACCTCCTAAAACAGAATAAAAAACGGCGAAAGCAGTAAATACAATTCCATATAGGTGGGGCACAAATTCAGGTTTCACTTCGAAAGGAACATACTGTGAAACTACTTCCCATGGAATAAATATTTCAATAAACTTACCTAATCCGACAAATCCATATGCCAGAAAGCCCAGGCACGAAATAAGTGCAAATACCACCACAATATTGTGTGCAAGGCCTGCTCCGTGACCCTTACCAAAACGCGTACCAATCCATTCAGCACCTGTGGTAACGTTTGAACGTCTTAACCATGATGAAAGGTAAACCATAAGAAAAATCTGATTGAATACAGGCCATAACCAGGGTATCCAGATACTCTTTAATCCGTAGACAAACAACAATGTTACGAGCCACATTGTGCCTGAGATATCAAACATGCCTGATGCATTTGATAAACCCAGTAAATACCAAGGTAATTTGTTCCCTCCAAGTAAATATGATTTTTTACTTTGCTGGGCAATTTTTCTTAAAACAATTCCTATAACCACTGTTGCAGTGAGGTATGCAAGAATAATGATAAAATCAATGAGATGTAATTTCATAGGG
>CAZBCB010000545.1:0-1665 GCA_964489905.1 uncultured Bacteroidales bacterium | reverse complement strand
AAAATATTTTAAAGAAGATGCCTTAAACTAATTCATTTAACTTATCGTAGAACAGAGGTTTTAGAATATTTATCTTATGAACGCATTTCATCACATACTTCCTGCGTTACAATTGATACAACTATTCCAACCAATGCTATCAATAAAATTTATGTTGGAAGTACCATTTAATATATTGGCAGGTTACATTATGCAGAAACACCTCTGTTTGCATAGAGGTTCTTTGTGATAATTATAATTTCCAGCTTATTCCAGTTCTTAGCTGAATATCTTCCTTCGTTGAAAGTGTTTTGAAAAAGTACCCCAAACTTTTTATTGTGTATCCAAGGTTTAGATTACATTTTGAAGAAACCGTATACCTGATTTCTTGTTCAAAGCCCAAGCCAATTGTATTTGGTATTCCAAAGGCTGGTAAATAGGTTGATGTATTACATGCAAATAGTTTTGTCTGTAAATCAACCCTTTCTGCCACTTTCTTGTTCAAAAAGTCAAATTCAAAATTATAGCCAGTTTTATTGCCCCGGCGGTAAAGGGTAATGTTGAGCTTGTAAATATCTTGTGAAACCTTTACCCAATAGTTTTGGATATATGCTTCCCCTACAGGGGTTAACATGTATCCAAGACTGAAGTTTGCCTTAAGGTTTTTACCCAATTCTATATTTTGCTTTCCAATAATATACGGAGAAACAAGGTTCAGCAGCGAAAACCATTTTGCCCTTGAAACCATTTGCCTGTTTTCTTTGGTGAGGTCGTTTAGGGTGACAATTTCTTTGTATTGTGGAGTTTGGTTTGAAAGGAAATAAATTGTTCGTAAGTTCCTGTTTGTGTGGTTACCAGTCTCAATGTATTCTTGATCAACCATAAAATGGTTAAAAAAGAGTGATCTTCGTTTGATGAATAAATCGATAAAAAAAATATTCGAAAAACTTATGGTGGTGAAGTCGTTTTCGAATAAGTAGTCTTCCATATTATCTATTTGATTTGTCAGAAGCTCGTTCCGAACAGTACCAAGCCTGATGAAATCAAATAAATTTTCTTTATACAGAGATTGTAAGTTGTTTACGTTGTTTGCTTTACAGTAAGACGACAATCCTTCATTGAAAATGAATGGAACAATTTTATGTGTAATATCGTTTTTTCTCAGCATGGCACTTTCTGCGATTGACATTGACAGGGGATTAATGAATGCAAACTGCATAAAGACCTGAGCAAAAGACCAAACCATTCCGTTTTTTATCGAATTGGAAAGGATATAGTTTGAAATGTGACTTAATGAGTTAAAATTCCGCGATAAGAGATCTAACTGAGTTGAAAAGTCTGTTCCATAGAATAGTTCAATTGTTGGTTTATAATAGGCTGGCCTGTTTTTATTGAGAAGATAACGTTTCGCAATTGTATCGGGCATGATTGTTTGGTCTGAATAATTCATTGAAGATAGATATTGATTCAGTGGAATACCCTTTTCAATCTTTACCTGTGTGTTTTCACAGGTGTTGCAATCAAAGTTGGTTATGGCAAGTTCAGCAATTGCTTTATCGTTATTTCTCGATACTTGTTTTTGTGCATTACTCAGGGTAAGTTGTTCACCAAACAATTGATAGTTTACCGTAAGTTTATTTCCCGATTTTTTGCCTGTCTTTGCAAGTTTTTCAATATCAGCCTTAA
>CAZBCB010000544.1:0-1675 GCA_964489905.1 uncultured Bacteroidales bacterium | reverse complement strand
TGCACCTGTCCGTTGTAAACATAATATTGTTGCCCGTCAGAACCCTCAACTATTACTTTTTCACCTTCGGCAGGCTGGTATTCAATTACCTCATTATTTCCGAGGGTTATGATTAATGTGCCATTTTCATCAACTGAAATGTCTTTTATTTTTTTGTTTACTATTATTACCGTATCGGCCTGCATAATTTGTTTTAAAGCCATAGCATCAAAACCACTGCCTTTGGGTGCAGCAGATGTTTCAATTTTTGTCATCAGCTGGGCATTTTTTGCCGAATCGGTTACCGAAACAAGTTTGCCCGAGGTCATCTGAAAATCGGAATTCACGGATATATTTTCGAAGGTATGCAGCACTTTGGAATAACCATAAAAAGGAATTTCAACAAGGCATGAACCCGAGAAAAAACCGGGGTTATTGGTGGCAACAGCATTTACAACCATGCATTTAAATCCGCCGGCATAAAAAACGGCATTAGGAGGAAGAGACTGTAAGGGAGGTGCCTGGGAAAGAGGCGGAGGTGCAAACTGCGTCCCACAGCGGAACTCGTTCCGGGGTTGTTCGGGTAGGCTAACAAGGATGGGAGCCGAAAAATCACTGGTAAATGAGCCACACCGGGCCTGGAGTCTTACCTGATAGCTATTCCCGTAAGCAACGTTGTACAATCGTGTTCCGGTATGAAAGACCTCGTCTTCATACCAGTCTGCCGAAGTAGCCCGACGGTATTGCACAAGGTACCCTGTGTGATGCACTGATTCATCCCATTGCAGTTCAATTCCTGGTCCGTTAACAGGTTTACCGCTCAAATTTGAAGGCACAACGCACTCATCACCATAAATAAATAAAAATGCCTCACTAAAACCGTTATTTCTGAACAGGTCACGTTGCTGCTGGTCGCGAGCCTGAACTGTCCATACATACTTACGACCGGGTATAAGCATGGGTTCAGAAATGCTGTAAACAAAACGGTTATTTGTTAAAACAGTTTCATAAAAAGGTTGTTGTGTTTGAATAATAATATTCGGATCATTATATGTGCTCCACACCTCGTAAAGTCTGAAAACATATTCAGCCGAGAAAGCTGAATTGGGTGATCCGCGGTGGCGGGGTGTCCATTGAAATACTATATTCTGGGGTTCAAAAACAGCCAGCTTTTCATTATTGCCAGGCATATTTAATATAGGAGGATCACACATAAAAATGCCTGCCGTGGCATAACCAAAATTAGAAACAGCAACTTCATTGCCAAGAGTTGCACGATTATAGTCGAGCGCAATAAAGCCAATGCGGTAATAGTTTTCAGGAAGTTTTTTTCTGTATAGATATTCAGTCTTACTAATACCAGTGAATATCAGATTGGCAGGATCAAACAGCTGCTGAAGATCATAAGCGGTAAGTATTTCAGTTACCCCACCCTGCAATATAACAGGTGCCTGAATAAAAGCTGGATTTGTTTCAATGCGTATGCTGCCGTCATACGATTCAATAATCAATTTCATCTTAATCCGGTAACTGTTAAGGTTAAGATCAAGCGGATGAACAGTAACCTGTATGCGTTCGGTGCCCGATTCAACATAATCAGAAAGCTTTGGCGAATATGGCGGAGTAATTATTGTGCTTATCTGTATGGGATAACGCTGGGCACTAAGAGCTCCGGCATAGAGGAAAATGATAAATA
>CAZBCB010000543.1:0-1676 GCA_964489905.1 uncultured Bacteroidales bacterium | reverse complement strand
CAGATTCCTGTTTTTTGCAGAAAATAAGACAGGGAAACAGACAATACTCCAATTCCATATTTAATACTACGCTTAAGATTTATGGATGAGGCATCGTCGAAATACTTTGTGGGACAGGTAATTTCAGCTACCTCAAAGCCGGCATAAAAAATCTGTGCCAGCATCTGATTGTCAAATACAAAATCGTCGGAGTTATCATTATAATTGACCGATTCGAGCACTTTACGGCTAAATGCCCTGTATCCGGTGTGATATTCTGATAATTTCTGATTCATCAGCCAATTTTGTGTCATGGTTAAAATCCTGTTGGCCACATATTTATATAATGGCATACCACCTTTCAATGCTCCTTTTCCAAGGATACGCGAACCAAGCACAACTTCATAAACCTCATTGGCTATCAGATAACACATAGAGTGAATTAATTTTGGAGTGTATTGATAATCGGGATGCAACATCACAATAATATCCGAACCTAATTCCAGTGCTTTGTTATAGCATGATTTCTGATTACCTCCGTACCCTTTGTTTTGTGTATGTGTTATAATATGCTTTATTCCAAGTTCTCTTGCTTTTTCAACTGTTTTATCCCGGCTCAGGTCATCAACCAGTATGACATGATCGACAATATCAAACGGGATTTCGCAATAGGTCTGTTCCAGCGTTTTTTCTGCATTGTACGCCGGGAGCACAACGGTAATGGTTTTATTATTAATCATTTTTTAATGTTTTTCACGAATACAGAATACAAAGCCATTTTTTTCATAAAGCACCTTTAAATCGGGGTATTGGCTGAGTAATCTGTTCTTTTTATCTGTTTTAAGTGACAAATATAGCTTTTTATCAATATCTGCATTCAACAACCATTCTTTTGAATATGCTTCAGGTTTGCTGGCCGGCATCTTCCTTCCATAAAACAGGTGTGCATAACTTTTATAACCTAGTGTTTCAACATACGCATCTTCGTGGCTGACTGATTTAAAAAATTCAATAGCAGCATGTTGTGAATATCTTTCAGCACGCGGAGTAATAAATATTACTGACAGGAAAGTAAAAATTACAGAGCATACAAAAAAATATACAAAACGGGTAAAAAAGCTCATTTTTCTGTTTATAAGTAAAATAACCAGACCTGTCAACAGAATGACAGCAGGGAGGGCTTCATAACCTTTCCAGCCTGCATCGGCCATTATGCATGCTATGGCAAACGGGTCGGCAATTTCAATATACCTGAGAATGATTAATTTTAGTTTATCAGCAAAAGGTGCACATGCAACTAATATTATATAAAGACCACCTGTGACTGAAATAAGCCATAAAATGTATCTTTTTACTTTTATTTCATTCTTGGAAAGTCTGAAAAGAAAAAAAGCAGCAAAGTATGTCAGGGGAAAATAGCAAAGCGACGAATAATGGACTATTTTGGTGCGGACAATGGTAAAAAGGATAAGAACAACCCAGAAAAGTATTTTCATAAAAGTATGATAAACGGATTGGCTCTTTCCGTAGTCTGTTTTTCTGAATAATTCATCAACAGCAAGTATGGATGACGGAAACATACCGAAGAACAGCACTACGAAGTGATACAGCAGAAATCCGCCATGCCCGGCACCCTGTGACTTAAATAAATGTACCTGATAATTAATAAACTCAGCAATTATGGCAAAGTTGCCTTT
>CAZBCB010000542.1:0-1698 GCA_964489905.1 uncultured Bacteroidales bacterium | reverse complement strand
GTTTCTCCGTGCCCTCTGTGGTGAATAAAATAAACGCCACCGAAAAGCACCACCGTCATTCTATCTGTTTAAAAAATTACGATTATCCCAAGTACGATGAATTTATAAATTCATCCAGGCTGATAAAAAATGGAAAGGGTCAATGCAGATTTGATAAAACCTTTTTTACAAGAAAACTATTTTTAGAGGAAATTCATCAATTGAGAAAATCAGTTGACAAAGCTGGGTTTATTTTTCCCGTCTCATTTTATTATTTTTGTACCATAATTTCACAGGCATTGAAAAAACGTGTTATTGTTGGCATATCCGGAGGTGTTGACTCAAGTGTGGCTGCATACCTGTTGAAAAAACAAGGTTATGATGTGCAGGGTATGTTCATGATAAACTGGCATGATACCACCGGAACTATTTCAGGTGATTGCCCCTGGGGCGATGATATGATTTTTGCCGAACTGGTAGCCCGTAGGTTGCAGATTCCTCTGAAGACAGTAGATTTTAGTGCTGAATACCGAAAGCGCATTGTCGACTATATGTTTGCTGAATATGAAAAAGGCCGCACACCAAACCCTGATGTTCTGTGTAACCGTGAGATAAAATTTGACATTTTTCTGAAAGAAGCTTTAGATGCAGGTGCTGATTACATAGCAACCGGACATTACTGCCGCAAGGAAGAAATTAAGAAAAACAACCTTTCAGTTTATCGGTTGCTGGCAGGTGTCGACAAATCAAAGGATCAGAGCTATTTTTTGTGCCAGCTTAATCAGGAGCAATTAAAATATGCATTGTTTCCTTTGGGCAACCTTATGAAAAATGAAGTCCGGAAGATTGCAAAAGAACAAGGGCTGGCAACTGCAGAAAGAAAAGATTCACAGGGACTTTGTTTTATAGGTAAAATTCACCTTCCCGAATTTCTTAAACAAAAATTGCAACCCGCAGAGGGGGATGTTATTGAAATTCCTTCAGAACTGCCTGTTTATCATGAGTATGTGAAAGCTCACCGTAATTTTTTGCTTACAGGTGAAGGATTAGCTGAATTAACATCCGATTTTAACTACTGTAAAGAAGATGGGAAAATTATCGGAAATCACAACGGAGCTCATTTTTTCACTGTCGGTCAGCGGAAAGGTTTGAAAATAGGCGGAAAAGCAGAGCCTTTATTTGTGCTGAAACCAGATACTATTAAAAATAATTTATATGTTGGAATGGGTCATTCGCATCCCGGCCTCAACCGGTGGGGACTTAAAATCGTTCCCGCTGATATTCATTGGATAAGGAATGATAAAGCTCTCAAAACAGATCAATCAGGTCGTTTTATGGTACGAATCCGCTACCGACAGGCACTGCAGCCGGCCACGATTTATAACAAAAAAGAAGGCTTGCTCATTATTTTTGATAAAAGACAGCGTGGCATTACTCCCGGGCAGTTTGCGGCCTGGTATGATGGCGACGAACTCGTTGGCTCGGGTATAATTGATTGATATTTTCTTAATGATTTACTTCCTGATTTTAAGAAACCTATTTTTAATTATTGACATATGAACGCCTTAATATGGCCTTTCTGTTTCATTTCAGTAAGTTACTATCTTGGAACAAAAACATATATCCGCCGTACCTGATTTCTGTGGCTGAGTTAAAAGAATTTTTTTTGCCTGTTTTATTGACCAAATCAATTACCTTCGGTTATTTTACATTTATATT
>CAZBCB010000541.1:0-1715 GCA_964489905.1 uncultured Bacteroidales bacterium | reverse complement strand
CATGGCTTACTACATGAGAGGTCAATGCTATTATGGACTGGACAAAATCAATGAAGCACTTGCCGATTTTGACAGGGTTATTAGCCTGGAACCAAAAAATCCCAAGCCTCACGCTCTGAAAGGCGTCATTTATGTTGACATGAACAATTATTATGCAGCCATCATGGAATACAATACCGCTGTGGAACTTGCACCCGATAACGGAGTTTACTATTATTCAAGGGGTTTTGTTCAGATTAAACTCGAAAACCCATGGTATGCCATTAAAGATTTTGAAAAGGCAATAGCGCTGAAATACACGGATAAAGAGCTTTATTACTGGATGGGTTACGCATATCTGTATCTGAACGACTTTCCCAAAGCAGTGTCCAACCTTTCTTTTGCCATCGAAAAAGGGAAACGCGATGCGGATGCCTATTTTCATCTTGGGCATGCAAAAATGTATATGCAAATGTACATTCAGGCATTACAAGACCTGGAAATGGCCATTATGTTTGATGACCAGTATGCTCCTGCCTGGTTTGACAAGGGATTTATCTATATTCAGCAGGGAGAATATCAGAATGCCATCAAATCCTATACAAAAGGTCTGGAGCTTTACCCTGTTCAGGCAATGGCCTACGTTAACCGCGGAATTGCCTACAAAGCTGTTTCTCAACCCGATGAAGCTCTCGCTGATTTTACCAAAGCCATTGAACTTGAACCTGCCTACCCTGACCCATATTTCCACCGCTCGCTGATTTATGATGAAAAGAAAGACTATCAGAATGCTTTAAGCGATATTGTCAAATATACCCAGCTCAGGCAAGGTGATGCTGATGCCATTTACAGGCGTGGACGTCTTTACCTGCTAACCAATAATATTCAGAACGCCTGTGACGATTTCAAGGAAGCTGCCAACCTTGGCAATGAAATGGCTGTCAAAGCTGCCGAAGAAGTTTGTGCGCTGCTGGCTGTTCCGGTCGAAGAAAATAAACCGGAATAATCACCACTTGCTTTCCCTTTCCTCAGCCTTTTTATCCCATTCAGGCAATACGGTTTTGACAAAAACTTCTTTTTCTTCCTTCAGTTTTTTCATATCCAGACCTATATATGCCTGTGCCTTGTCTTTTGTGGAGATGTCTGGATATTTTACTTCCTTAATGCCAAGTTTTGCATGAAGTTTTGCAAGCATTACCCGGGCTTCCTGAACTCTTTCAATTGAATTACCAAGTATTCTGGCTACTTCAACAGGGGCATGGAATGAGGAACCATGACCGGCTACGGCAAAATCCCATCTCCATTGTGCCTGGCGTATCAGCTGAAGAATATCTTTCATGTCTGTTTCGGTGGCACCTGCATCCCAGGCTGCTTTGGCTTCAACATGTGCTTTTACCAGAAGCTGCTCAGCTTTTTCGCGCAATTCAGCATTTTTAATCTGTCGGTCATATACATTTTTTACCAGTGTCTGTTCGCTTTCCCTGTGGCAAACCTGACAACTGGCATTAATATTATTTAACGGGCTTTGAATATGGTGATTGGTATATTTTTGTCCTCCCTCGCTGATATAGGGCATGTGGCAGTCGGCACAACTGACTCCCCTCTCAGCATGAATTCCCATTGTAAACAACTCATAATCCGGAAGTTGTGCTTTCAGCATGGGAGCTTTGATCAGGGCATGATCCCAGTCTTTGAACTGATACGAATCATAATATTCTTCAATCTTTTCGACAGTT
>CAZBCB010000540.1:0-1739 GCA_964489905.1 uncultured Bacteroidales bacterium | reverse complement strand
AATAAAGGAACACGTGATTGGCCGGTTTTCTCAGCTTCCGCTCAAACTTGCTTATGCCATCACCATACATAAAAGTCAGGGGCTTACCTTCGACAAGGCTGTGATTGATGCAAAAGCGGCTTTTGCTTCAGGGCAGGTTTATGTGGCACTAAGCCGTTGCCGTACTTTTGAAGGCTTGTTTCTCAGCTCAAAAATCGATTTCAGTAGCATTAAAATTGATTCGGATGTGGTCAGTTTCAACAGGAACTTTCAAAAAAAACCGTCCCTTGAACATGAACTCCCGACAGCTATTCATGATTTTCAGAAAAAACTCATTACTGAATTATTTAATTTCACTCTTGTTGAAAAAAGACTTTCCTATCTGAAGAAAATCATATCCGAACATCAGGAAAGTCTGCCCGAAAAGCTTCCTGATGAAATAATGACCCTGTTAAATGCCTTAAAAATTGACATATCAGATATAGCCCAAAGATTCCAACCTCAGCTATCTAAACTAATTGATTTCCAAGACCTTATTGAAAACAATTCCGTCCTTCAGGAAAAAATACAAAAAGCATCAGCTTATTTTCTTGAAAAGACTGACAATATAATTCAAACAGCCTCTTCCCTGGAAATTGACTCTGACAATCAAACCGTAAAGAAATCTGTCAAAGATGCTTATCAGAAATTTATGGACGAATTGTATTATAAAACGGCTTGCCTGAAAGCCTGCCTGAATGGCTTTGAATTGAAAAGCTATCTGAATATCAGAGCATTGGCTGTTTTTGAGACCGAAAAGAAAAAGACGAAAAAAACCATTTCGGAAAGCCAGATTGCTCCGAAAAACACGCATCCCGAACTCTATAAACAACTGAAAATTTGGAGAAATCAGAAAGCTGAGGAGCTGAATGAACCTCATTACATGATACTTCCACTCAGAACGATTGAAGAAATTGCAGGAAGGCTGCCCGTTTCAATTGAAATGTTGAGTAAAATAAAAGGAATTGGCAAAAAAAAGCTGAAGCTTTACGGAATGGAAATATTCGGTATCATCAGGGAATATTGCCTGAAAAACAACATCCCTGTTGAGGATTATGAAGAGCTGAAACCCGTAAAGAAAAAAAATACCAGACAGATTACACTTGAGATGTTTCAGTCAGGCAAAAGTATCAGGCAGATAGCCATCGAACGAAACCTTACCCCCTCCACCATTGAAGATCATTTATTTGCGATGATTAATAAAGGAATACTTGACATTCATGACCTGATGAGTCAGGAGAAAATCGACATCATCAGCCACTGGTTCAGCGTAATGAACGACTTTAATGTGAAGAATGCCAAAAATGCACTGGGTGAAGACTTTTCCTATAATGAAATCAGGTATGTCATGAATATGCTTCAGAGCAAAGAGAAAGATTTTTAACTCAGCTTCATCATTTTTTTATTTGACCATCCATTTTCCATTTTCAATATCAATATCCTCAGAAAAGGCTTTGATATCTGTCTGGTCTGAAAAAATGATCCTGTCAGCCAATGGTTTAAGTTCTAAAAAGGAAGATTTACGGGGATGATCTCCGCTGACATCAATTAAAAGAAACACAGCCGGAACCACAAATTTCCTCAGGCTGATAGATTCGCATATAATAAATTCATTTTCATTTACTTGCATAAAAAACTCCTGAAAAGCATCCTTTACGAATTTATCTTCTGAACGTATATAATAAACTTTCCCGGCTCCAGCGAGCAACATTTTTGAAGTG
>CAZBCB010000539.1:0-1744 GCA_964489905.1 uncultured Bacteroidales bacterium | reverse complement strand
AAGGTTAGTTTTATGTAGCATGCGTAGGGTTTGCAGCCCTGCGCGCATACTGCCCAAAATTTTGCGGATATTCTTGGATTATCTGCTGAGATATTTACCAGACCTGTCTTATATGCATCAAGAGGTAACAACTGTATAAAAACCAGGTTTTTTTACCACAGTAAACCGTTTCCCTTGTGCATTTGTCACAATTTCAGACCGGTCACATTTTATCAGACAATCATCATCACATATCTTTTTGCTGCAACCGGAAATATTTCTTATCAGACATTGACGGGTTGTCATAAGCGCTTTTCGCATATTGAGGGCATACCATAACTCGATATGTGGTGGTATATTAATTGGCCCTCGTTCTTTTTCAGAAAATTCCGGTGAAATAAACAAGCAACAAAACCCCTTTATACACAATAATCCCTCAATTGCATAAGAGTTTACAATGTTAAATCCGGGACCTGCAATCCATTTTATACCGGATCGGGATGCAACATCTGCAATGCCGGTATTATCTGTAATAATTGTTCTTCCATCTAATTTCATTAACAGCCCGGTTGCTTTTTTAAAATCATTTCCGATAAGAATTGAGCTGAAAAATGGTGTATTATGAGTGTTTCTATTAATTAGATCTGCTGTAGCATCAAAATCTTCAATTCTGTTTGGAATTACAAAAACCGTTGCATCACTCTTTTTTTCAGGAAGAGTTATACCTGAAATAGTTTCAATGAAAAATGCTTTTTTCACAATCCTGTCAGGTGAGGAACTATGATTGATGGGAGGGATGATAAATCTTGATGAATCTATCGTGATATTACCCATTTTCTCTACAGCTTCACGACGGAGACGGTTAAGTTCTTTCTGAGGGATAAAACTGTCTGAAGCTAATTCTGATGTATCAATATCTTCCAAAACAAATTTACTTGTTCCGAGTCGTGAGAATTGAGCAAAGAGAGTATCCTTGTCAAGTGGTCGCTGCGTTGCGATTGAAATCGGTATTTCCGAAAACAACGTAACGCTTTTTTGTGGAGATGAGAACACCGCTTTGAGTTTTGAACCAATAGTGCCAGAGACACTAGCTTTTAGCGGTACTTTTTCCCATTGCATATTATCTATTTTTGATTTGATATCGTTTGTTTCAGCCAGAGTATCCTGAGTAAATACCTGGTAACCCTCATTGATCTTACCCTTCAGCTTATGTTCGATATTAAACTGGTATTCATGAACAGTGATTTTTTTGGTAAGTACACCCTTGCAGATAAAGGTAAAATCCTTGGTGTAAATAAGAATTTCTGTGTTCTCTGATAAATTGACATTCTGATCCAGGGTAAGAATTTTTTTTTCAGCCCAGTAGCGGGATACATTCCCGATAAATTTCAATGATTGATCCCGTGAGGAATCGATAAACATATCTGCACCGATAGCTCCGTTCATATAACCATCAGTAAAATTTCTGTTAAAAACTGTTTCCAGCCTTTTATCATCACTACGGATTTTTTTTCCTGCCTCTATTGCATCAATCTGATCTCTCCATGCTGATGTTACATTGTACACATAGAAAAACTTTTTAATTCTACCTTCGATTTTTAAGGAATCTACACCTGCATTATAAAGCTTTTCTGCCTGGGCAAAGACAAAATTATCTTTGAGGTTAAACACAGACCTGAGATCATTTTTATTTTTTGAACGAGCAGATAAATACTGCCGTCTGCACGATTGTACACATTCACCTCTGTTACCGGATTTTCCACAA
>CAZBCB010000538.1:0-1757 GCA_964489905.1 uncultured Bacteroidales bacterium | reverse complement strand
TTTCACTTTTTAATTTATATTTACACATCTTTTAAAAAAAATCATATGGAACGTAGAAATCTAGCTGAATTGTACACAAATTCGTTAAGGGAAAACTGGGAACTTCCGGTCTTTTCTGATTATGGATCAGAAGTTTTCAAATATAAGGATGTTGCTCAGTCTATTCATACCTTATCAATTATTTTCAATAAAGCAGGAATTAAAAAGGGTGATAAAATTGCAATTTACGGACGTAATTCATCAAATTGGGGCAAGATCTTTCTTACCTGTATTTCGTATGGTGCAGTTGCCGTTCCGATTCTACCTGATTTTAAGCCTGAAAATGTCCATAATATAATTAACCATTCAGGTTCAAAATTCCTCTTTGCAGCCAAATCACTTTACGAAAACTTGGCGTTCGATGAAATGAAAAACATTTCAGGTGTAATTGCAATTGAAGACTTCAGCATAATAAGCGCAAGGGAAGATTCTTTGTTGCAACTTTCAAATGAAGGTCTTGCAATAATGAAAGTAGATATAATTAAAAAGGAAGATTTCCAATTTACTGAAAGTGAACCGGAAAGCCTTCAGGTTTTATCTTACACATCAGGTTCTGCAGGTTTTTCCAAGGGAGTAATGATTCCTGTCAGAAGCATTTTCTCAAATATAATTTTTGCCCAGGACCATATGCCATTGAAATCAGGCGACAAAATTGTTTCCTTCCTGCCTATGGCTCATGTTTTCGGTTTATTATTTGAATTTTTATTCCCTGTTACAAAGGGTTGCCATATTACCTTCCTCAATAAAATGCCAAGTCCTCAGGTGCTTATTAAATCATTCAAAGAAATCAGACCAAGACTTATTCTGTCTGTTCCTCTTGTAATTGAAAAGATTTACAAAAAGAACCTCTTGCCTACTATTCAAAAGCCTGCTATTAAAGTTCTTTTAAATGTACCTGGGATCAATAGTATACTTCATAAGAAAATCAGAGGTAAACTAATTGAAACTTTTGGTACCAACTTTCATGAAATCGTTATCGGAGGAGCAGCTCTCAGCAGCGAGGTAGAAGTTTTCTTCAGAAAAATAAAATTTCCTTTTACCATCGGATACGGGATGACAGAATGTGGTCCTCTTATCAGTTATGCAGCATGGAATGTCACAATGCCTCTCTCAGCAGGAAAGCTTGTTGACAGGTTGGAAGTTCGTATCGATTCTGATGATCCTTATAAAACTGTAGGTGAAATTCAGGTTAAGGGCGACAATGTAATGCTCGGTTATTATATGAATGATGAAGCTAATAAAAATGCTTTCACTGACGATGGCTGGTTAAGAACAGGTGACCTTGGAATAATCGATAAAAATAACTTTATATATATCAAGGGCAGAAGTAAAAATATGCTTCTTGGACCAAGTGGCCAGAATATTTATCCTGAAGAACTTGAAGCACGCTTGAATAATATGCCTTATGTTGCCGAATGTGTTGTAATTCAGAGAGAAAGCAAACTAATAGCCCTTGTTTTTCCTGATTTCGACGGTATGAAGAATGATAATATCAGTCCAGATTCAATTGAACAGATTATGGCTGAAAACCGTAAACACTTTAATCATTCAGTTCCTGTCTATGAACAATTATCAAAAATTGAAATCGTTAAAGAGGAATTTGAAAAAACTCCAAAAAGAAACATAAAACGTTTCTTGTATACTTAGATTTATTACTTCTTCAGATATTAACGGGACTGCCTTCACTGACAGCCCCGTTTTTTGTTTTATCAATTTTA
>CAZBCB010000537.1:0-1760 GCA_964489905.1 uncultured Bacteroidales bacterium | reverse complement strand
CACATAAAAAACAATCCGGAACGCAATCATTAGTGTTTTTAATTCAAATATAATTAAAAATCATTACGTAGCTAAAAAACATTGTTAATAACCCGAACGTTATTGATATGCTATAATCAGCAGCAATTATTTAGTTTTGGCCTGATAAGATTATAACCATGAATTATTTAAAACATTGCAGTGCATTATTTTTATTAAGTGGCATTCTTTTTATTTCTGCAAAAAGTCAGTCAACTGGTAAAATGACGCGGGATGAATATATCAATAAATATAAATACCTTGCAATTGCAGAAATGAAGCGCACCGGGGTGCCGGCAAGCATCACCATGGCGCAGGCCTGCCTCGAATCAGGGGATGGTAACAGCAGGCTGGCAAAAAAAGCTAATAATCATTTCGGGATTAAATGCCATGCTGACTGGCAAGGAAAAAGAATTTATCACGATGATGATGAAAAGAATGAATGTTTCAGAAAGTATAACAGTGTTGACGAATCATTCAGGGATCATTCAAATTATTTAACCGGTACACCACGATACAGTTTTTTATTTGATCTGAACCCGTCTGATTACAAAGCATGGGCAAGAGGGTTGAAAAAAGCTGGCTATGCAACTAACCCAAATTATGCCAATGCATTGATAAAAATTATTGAAGATTATAAACTATATGAACTGGATGATGAAACTTTAAAAAATGCCGGACGGGCCGGAACCATTAAAACTTCCGGTGTCGTTGCATCAGGCAGGCAGGTATTTGAAAAGAACCGGATTAAATATATAATAGCACGTAAAGGTGATTCCTTTGAAAGCCTTACCAGAGAATTTATGAAACTGCCATGGGAATTACCACGTTATAATGATTTACCTGCAGACAGTAAAATTGACTCGGGGCAAATTATTTACATTCAGCCTAAAAGAAATTCAGCAGAGCCCGGAAAGCATACGCATACTATAAAAGAAGGGGAAACAATGTATGCAATATCGCAATTATATGGAATTAAACTTGAAAAGTTATATGAAAAAAATCTGATCCCTTTTGATAGTGTTCCTGTTCCCGGCACTGTGCTTCAACTCAGGAAATCTCTGAAGACAACCAAACTGCAGGTGAGGCCAAAAAATACAATTGAACCGGCAATAGATGCTGACGAAGAAGAAATGAAATTTAAATTTGATGAAAATTAACAAAATCTATATTGTTCAATATTTTTGAATCCTTTTAAAAATTCCTCCACTTTAAGCCGCCTTTTCCCGGCTATCTGTAACTCTTTAACAAAAACAAAACCTCCTTCTGCTGCCACCTTAAGATAGGATTTACTATCGCTTATGATAGTGCCATTAACAAGCTTATGATGTTCATCGTTTATTTCAGATGCGTAAACCTTGGCGGAAATGCTGTCTTTATCACCTGCAAGAATGCTCCAAGCTGCAGGATAAGGACTTAAGCCCCTGATAAAATTGTATATTTTTTTATATATTTCCATAGAACACCCCACTATTTTTTTTGTTTCGCAACATTCTACCACTATTCGTTTACCTGCTTGGTTCCTGCGAACAATTTAAGAAAGATACGAACTAAGAATAAGTATTATCTTTATATTTTCTTATCATTTTAGCTGCAAGAGGACAAAGCACAAGTAACAGAACAAATCCAATAATACCAAGGTATAGTTTGTTGATAAATAAACCTATCGCCATAATTGTTATTGGAATTAAAAAAGAAAGACACGCGATTGCCCCTAAATAATACTTATGGCGATAGGTTTA
>CAZBCB010000536.1:0-1775 GCA_964489905.1 uncultured Bacteroidales bacterium | reverse complement strand
CCCCTTCAAGTCCTGATACCTTTGGATGGAAACAGCTATATTAAGTTTTAACAGGGACACAGAGGATATCCTTGATATTGCTGACTATAATGCGGATTTTCAATGTAAGGATGAAGTTGAATTTATCGAGGCATTAAGAAAGATAATAGGGTCAGAAGACACTACTAGGATAGTTCAGACACTTTATTCTAAATGCAATTTATAATTTATGCTCTGTGATAAGAAAAAGAAAAAGGATGAAAGGTATGTATGAGTTTCATGGCTGGGCAGTTTTAGAGTACCATACTCATGATATAAACCAAACACTTCAGGATAATGCAATTAGTAAATTTAAATCGTATTTAAGGGGTCTTAATATTGATCACTTTTCCATGTTGTGTAGATTGAATGGAATGGATTCGTTTGCTATAACTCATATGCATAATCATATTACTGAATATGTCATTCACATTTTTAAATGGATAGCAGAAAATATGCCTGGTTCATATGGTCTATTATATGTTAGGGATGGGTTGGAAATGGGTTCATACACCCGGCCACACAGAAGGGCATGTTTCATTATTCAGGGAAATTGACAGAACCTTAATTGTTGGAGATGCTTTCACAACCACTGTACCCGATCATGGACGCTTTGTTTACAAACAAAGTTAGGAATTGAATAAAGGTAATAAAGGGTGCGTATAATTATAATACGCACCCTAGCTCCAACTTTGTTTTTGGTTAAGTTTCCGCATCACATACTAATGCTGAGTCTGATTCTGTGAGTTCGGATTCTTAAAGCTTGCTGGCTGAGGATTGTCGGCATTAAAAAATTGATCACCAGGGGTAGAAAGATTGAAGTAAAGCTTGGAATCCTTTGTAATACCCCAATCCTTTAAAGAGCCTGTATCCTGAATTTTATTAAACGCTTCCCTGAACATAGTATTATGGGCCTCTTCCCTGTTCAGGAGAAAATCTATCGTTTCCCTAACACCCTTATCATTGATTTGTCTGTGGAGGTATTCGTAAACTACTTTAGCCCTCTGCTCTGCTGCTATATTTGATAGAATATCCGCAGCCAAATCACCAGTTTCATTAACATACGCTGCTGTCCAAAGCTGCCCGGATGCATTGGCCAGCATTGGCAAAAGGCCTGTTAATACATGAGCTTCAATATTGCCTATAGTTGCATTTTGAGCATCTAGTTTGTGACCATTCAGCATATTAATTGTTGTTGCAACCATTTCCATATGGCTCAACTCTTCTGCTGCAACATCCAAAAACAAGTCTTTTATCTCAGGGTCTTTAATTCTGAAACTCTGTGACAAATATTGCATCGCTGCTTTTAATTCCCCCTGTGGTCCGCCTAGCTGTTCTTGCAGCATAGCTGCATAATTGGGATTTGGTGCATCTACCCGAACTTCACGTAATAGCTGTTTATCATGTTTAAACATATTTTTCTCCTCCAAGTTATATTTTCATTAGCTTAGTTATTAGCAATAATTGATTTTCTATACTTATGCTTCTAGGCCTAATGGGAGCAGGTATATCAATGCTTTGAAGCCTATATAAAATTTTGAAATTTATAAAAAAGTCAATTTGCAAAACAGGCTATTTTGCTTCGTTTTAAAGCTACTTTGCCACTAATGACACGGATGCATCCACTGGGCCTTAATGTGGGTTTTGTCGGTTTTGCTGGCGTGACCCCGATTATGATAAAATGTAGTCATTAAAATCTATATTTGACATCCTCATTACATGACAGATCCTTGGGAGTGGTCATGCTGTTGCCAATA
>CAZBCB010000535.1:0-1776 GCA_964489905.1 uncultured Bacteroidales bacterium | reverse complement strand
TAATCAATTTCCTGATTCCGGATAACAGCCTGGCTGAATAAATTAAGTAGCCTGATACTATATATCTCAGGCTCAAGCTTATGCCTGATCATAATATCAAAACTTGCCGGTTCGGGGTTCATTACCATCACCGGCAAGGTAATGCCTGCCTGACGCAGGCTGACTCCCTCGTCGGCAAAGGCTACGCCCAGATAATCTGCTTTATGAAACTGCAATAATGATGCTATTTCGTGCGATCCGCTTCCGTATGAAAGAGCTTTAACCATAGCCATTATTCGTGTGCCTGATGGAAGCAATGATTTATAATAATTAAGATTATGAACCATAGCATCGAGGTTTATTTCAAGGCGGGTGGCATGAACTTTTTCCTCAAGAAGAGCCGAGATTTTTTCGAATTCAAATACCCGTGAACCTTTAATAAGGATGGTTTCATCCCTGAATGATATATTCCGGAAGTCTTCCAGGAAGGCTTCCGTGCTGATGTAAAATAAAGCAGGTATTTTAAATCGATTACTATTCGCACTAATAGCCGGCCCTATGCCTATTATCCTGCTGACACCTTTTTCGTGCACCAGATCGGCTACTTTTTTATACAATATGTCGGGTTTTATGCCTGACTGCATAATGTCTGACAATATCAGCGTTTTCTGATGATGCTGTATGCTGCGGTTAAGCACATCAAGGGCAATAGACAAGGAGTTGATATCCGAATTATAACTGTCATTAATCAGAATACAGTTGTTTATTGCATTCTTCTGTTCGAGCCGCATTGCCACAGGTGACAGCCTGCTCATTTTTTCACGGATAAAGGTATCGTCTAGGCCGAGATATAGCATCAGCAGCCACACATGCATGGCATTTTCAACCGATGCATTATCTGTAAAGGGTATACATACCTCTTTTTTTTCATTATTATATGAAGCCCTGATTATGGTGCCATCCTTTTCTTTGATTATTTCGTTAATATTAAGGTCGGCATTTTCAACTGTTGACCATGTGATAATGTTTGTTTTCTTCAGCTTTTTATTATGTTGTATTCTTTGCCATAACGTTTCATGATCTTTACAGCAGATAAGCACATCACTATGTTCAAAAAGTTTAAGTTTTTCATCCACTTTTTGGGCAGAGGATGAAAAATTTTCCTGATGTGCTTCACCGATATTGGTAAAAATGCCAATCGAAGGTTGAATAACGGGTTTTAGCCTTTCCATTTCGCCGGGCTTTGAAATACCGGCTTCAAAAATTGCCATTTCTGTGCTTTCATCAATCAATAATACGGATAAAGGAACCCCAACCTGTGAATTATAGCTTTTTGGACTTCGTGTTAAATGCCATTTGTCCTGAAGGCATTGATGCAGCCATTCTTTAATGATGGTTTTTCCGTTACTTCCGGTAATTCCTATTGTTTTTACATTAAAACGTGAGCGGTGCCAGGCGGCAAAATGCTGCAGGGCCTTTAATGTATCATCAACCCTGATAAATAAAGCTTCAGAAAAATTGTCTGCAGGTTTCCATGCGTGTAACACCATAAAATTGCGTATCCCCTGCTTATATAATTCAGTGATAAACTGGTGTCCGTCATTGTGCTGGCCTTTAATGGCAACAAACAGGGAATCTTCAGGGGACACCAGCTGGCGGCTGTCAATGAACAAATGCCTGATTGTCCGGTTTTCCTGACCTTCCAGTTCGCCGGAAACAGCAGAAGCAATTTCTATTGCAGTGTATCGGAACATTTAAAGAATTATTAACTGATAAAAATACAAACCCGCAATTACA
>CAZBCB010000534.1:0-1787 GCA_964489905.1 uncultured Bacteroidales bacterium | reverse complement strand
CCGGTTTAAAAACAATTGATAATAACAATGAAATAATGAATTTCTGGTTGCGAAATGGGAAAATAATTAAAGGCCGCATAAATAACATATCGGGTGATACTGTTGAGATCATTGATCTCTATGGTAAACAAAATTATTATAATAAGAAATATATTGTCAGCGCATCAATACCCGGCGTTATGAGCCCTTCCCTTGGTTTAGGACTCGGAATTCCTTATAGTTATATGGGGATTAATATTGATTATCCTGTATTCCGGTCTGTTTATCTAACGGCAGGATTAGGTTCTGTATTTAAAGAAAACAGTTATATGTGGAATATCGGAACTAATATATATCTGATAAATGAAAGATTCCGTCCAAGAATATCTGCTTATTATGGCATAAATACTGCACTGAAAATTGTTAATTCGTCAACAGATAAAAGTTATAGACAGTTTACAGGTATATCACTGGGAGGAGGGTTTGATGCAAGAATTTTTTGCCGGCATGGGTTCGATTTCAATATTTTCTACATATATTCCCGATCATTTGATGAAGCCATTAAGCAGGCACAGCAATCGATGATAAAGATTGAAAAACAAAGTTCTCCTGTAGTTTTTTCTATTGGTTACCGTTTCTTTTATTAAGGTTAAAACAACATCATTTGTTCTGGTGTATCATTGGTTTTGTTTTTTTCTGATTCATCCGGTGCATTTGCTTTATTAATTTCTTCATCTTTACCTTTTTCATCAGGTTGGCTGTCAGTATCATTAATAAGCGGGGCTGATCTTATGGGCTCAAGTTCAATTATTTCTTTAACTTCATAGGTAGTAATTCTTTTTCCTTTTGCTTTGGCACTTTTTACGCCAATAAAGTCGGCAATTTCAATTATCTGTGAAGGGCGGCTTTTATGTTTTCCGCCAAACCTGACTTCAATGCGCGGATAATATTGTTCTGAGAACAGTACTAAATGTGATTTAGGATGTTCATCGATAAAGGAGGAAGGTTTTTCAGAAGCTTCCGCCGTAAAACGTTTTGCATAATAGTACTTTTGTTCACCATCATAGTAGATGGCTGAATATATTTTCTCAGGGTTAAATTTTTGCAGCAGCAGAACGTCGTCTTCAAAATGATTTGAAAAATCAGTTGATGACAACCGCATCATACCTGAACGAGTAAAAACAATAATTTTTTCATTATCCGCAAATTCACCTAAAAAGGCTCCTTTTTCGTCATTATTCAGCCTGCCAGTGGTTTCATCCCACCAGATTTTTCTTCCGCCCAGTGTTGAAATTCCTTTTTCTTTATGTTCTACCTTAAGCACCGGATAGCGTGTTACAATATTTCCCATTGAAGATTTACCCTTAATAGCCAGTTGGCCCATGTCAATGTCAAATACAAGCTTTTTCAATCTGGGGCGTGGTTTCAGAATAATCTTAAGTATCTCAGACTCACCATTGGGATTAGCGCTAAGATACAGAATCTTCGAGCCCGGTTCTCCACGTGTAATATCATATTCTTTGTCACGCATCAGTCCTGAAATAGGGCATCGCTTCATATACACTATCCCGGTTTTTCCGTCGCGATAAACAATATTATATATGGTACGTTCGTCATTTTTTCTGAATACGCCGACGTATTCTATATCCTTTCCAACAAATTGTTTTTCAGATACTTTAGTAATTTTGTATTTACCGTCCTTTCGTATTACCAGAATATCATCAATATCTGAGCAATCACACACATATTCGTCGTTTTTAAGGCCTGTGCCGATAAAGCCTTCAGTAATGTTGACATATAATTTTTCA
>CAZBCB010000533.1:0-1810 GCA_964489905.1 uncultured Bacteroidales bacterium | reverse complement strand
GTTCTGATGTCTAAAACAATTTACCCTTTAAAATAAATGCCCGAATTCACGTTAAATAACAACAAGATGAAATTTATATTACAAAAGTTGCGTTATCCGGAATTACTTACCCCGGATTTGTCATTAGGAGCGAAGCGAACTAATGACTTAATCGATTTGTCATTGCAAAACATTAACAGTCAATGAAAAATTAACAAAATTTACTAATGATGGTCATTAGAAAAATAAGGTTAATGACAAATTTGGGCTTACCTTATAATGGTTATGGTGGTTACATCGGAGCCAATAACCATCAGGTAAACACCCAAGGGTAGCTTGTGCCCTGAGCTGTCGGTTCCGTCCCAGTACAATGGTCCTTCAAGTTTGTTGACCTGCCTGCCGTTTTTGTCATAAATATAAATAGTACCCTCATAGGAAATAAAATAATCATCATCAGTGCCGTCATTGTTTGGCGAAAATACAGGATTATCATTCAGGCAGTCTTTCAGAACAACTAATTCAGTTTCCCACTGAGCCGAACAACCTCTTTCATCGGTTACACTTAATTTATAACGTCCTTCCTTCAATCTGGAATCTGCTGAATATTCATCATTTGTAAGCAGATTTTTCAATGTAAGCTGATATTCTCCCACGTGGTCTATCAGATTGATGCTTTTGATATTAATTTCACCTCCTGTGTAACAATCTGCATTTATTGTCTCGGTTTCAAGCGCTTTGATGGCTAATTTCCTTATTTTTATATCAAATGTATCAGTATTCACACACCCAAAATCATCAGTAACACGTGCCCATAATAACTGGTCGTCGGTTAAAGTCATTTTTTGCTGGTTTGTCATGCCATTTGACCATTGCAGTTCTGTTCCGTTGTGATTAAGTTCAATAATTACCGAATCACACATATCTGAAATTACGGGTATAATTTCAGGAACGGGTAGCTTTTCGGCTTTGAATTCTCTTTTTGTTACGCATGATTCGTTACTTATTTCCACCAGATATAGATTGTCCGTTATATAAGATACTTGTTGCACATTACCAGAGAAATCATCAGGATAAACAAAGCTTTGCAGTAAAGCCTTTAAATCATCTCCTTCACAAAAACTCAGCATTTCGGGCAGAGCAATTTTTGGAGACGGATTGATGGTAAAAACCTGTGAAGGCGAAACAAGGCAATAAGCTGAAGAATATCTTATTTCAAAAGTGCCGTAAAAATTGCCATTTAAAGTAATATCACCAGTTGATGTAACATTTTTTATATCGCCTGAGTATGTAATTAACCCAGGTTCGGGCAGCAATACCGGCGAAACTACTCCCTCATTGTCACAAAATACCGTACCGGTATAACCTGAACCAAGATATTCTCCTTTGAGCGAAATAATACTTAACGAGTCATAATTCGTAAGCGGCAAATAAGGTAATTTATCATAAGTAGCCTCAACATTATATATAATACAATCTTTGCTTTTTTTCCAGATCTTAAAATCAAAAATATCCAGAAGATCTGTTTCACTATCTATAACAGTATCGTGGTAAACAGTCATATAATTTTCGCCACCCCATACCATTTTGCCGCCACATACCCTGCCGTCTTTATATTTGTAAAAAACACCTATAACATCTCCCTGTTCAAGCGGACCAATACCATTAATATAACTGACGCGGAAATACATGATTTTTTGATACTCTGAGGTTATTACATTCCATGATGGCTCAACAGCCTGTATCTTTATTACAAAGCTCAGAAAAATCAAAATGAAACCAATAATATATTTGCCGGCAATCTTCATTAAATGATAATCATTATTTCATATTT
>CAZBCB010000532.1:0-1812 GCA_964489905.1 uncultured Bacteroidales bacterium | reverse complement strand
GAATTGAAATGTGGTGGTACTAAAAAGACTGTGTTTCGTGTAAGATAGTTCTATTCCGGTATAGTACGGGAAAAATTTGTTTATATATTTTTTTTTGTCCTAAATCATCTAACAACTTTATTTCTAGATTGTATTATTTCGTGGCAACTACCACGAGATAGCATGCGTATTTATCTGGTTTTTAATTTGTTACATATATATTTTTGTTGTATCTTGCGGGCATATTTATTAATTTAAATTATAAAAATATGGAAAATGCTATTACATTAAATGTTGATTACCAACAAATTGCAACATTGGTTGCTGAAAAAATTGCCAACGAACCGGCAAAAGAGCCGGAGAAACCCCTAATAATTCGTGGTATTCGTGGCCTGGCTGCTTACCTAGAGATCTCAACCTCAACTGCACAGAAGCTTAAAAATCTAAAGATTGTCCCCTATTGGACAATCGGGAACAGGGTGTATTTCGATTCTGTTGCGGTAGAACAAGCCGTAAGAAGTCATGAGTAACGAACCGAAAGACCTAAATGATATCTTGGCTGAATGCAGGGTAACATTAGATGGACAGGATACCGATCCTGAGTTTCTTCTAAGATATAAGGATATCGGAATATTTCCCAGGGGTGACATTGTCGCGATCAAGGGAAAGGCCAAAGCGGGCAAAAGTCATTTTCTGGCGTTTCTTACAACGGCCTTGTTAAAGGGTGAATATGGTGGATTTTCTGCCATTTCCGAGGGCCTAAAGGTGGTTTGGATGGATACGGAGCAGGGCCGGAAAAACTGCCGGGGGATCTATAGAAAAACCCTGCAAATGGTAAACAGCGAAATTTCAAACTTTCAGATGTTTAGCCTAAGAGGTGTTACGCCCGAAGATAGGTTTAGAAGTATGACAATCCTGTGCGAAACGCATAAACCAGATGTTTTAATCGTGGATGGAATTAGGGATATGATGCTTGACCCTAATGAACAGAAAGAAGCCTTTCCGGTCATTGGGGAAATGATGCGCCTATCTCAGGAATTTAATTTGTGTATCGTTACGGTTTTACACCAGAATAAAAAAGACGACAATATGATTGGTCATGCTGGTTCTGAGTTAGTAAAAAAAGCTTGTGAGGTCTATCAGGTGAGCAAGGAAGCCGATGGAATGGATTCGTATTGCCGAATTACCCAGACGGAGACGCGCAATGATGAAATGCCAGCCTTCTGCATACGTCTGGATGAAAATAAATGCCCGTACCCGGTAGATATAGTTCCGCCACCAACTCAAGGCGAAGTGAAGCGAGCTAAGATTGTTGGGAACCTTAACCAGTTTCTTGAGCCGGGCACAGGGTTGGCGTACTCGGATTTAGTAAGGCAGTACACCTCCACCGCAGACTGTTCTCCATCCACGGCAAAGCGACATATCAATATTGCTGTTAGCGATGGAATTTTACTTAAGGAACCGAGTGGAATATACAATAGGAGAATATATGTGCAAAGTGCCAGTTTTTGAAATGAACCCAAAACACAAAATTATATTGGTTCATTATTAGGTTCAGGTTCATACCCCTATAGGGGTATGTATGAACCTGTGAACCCTGTATATAATAATGTAGGTTCATGAACCTAATTTGAACCAACGTGAACCTATGAACCCTAAAGATAAAGTACAATAAACTATTATTTGAAGCCCGACGGGCAAAAGGAATACTAAAAGTAATTGACGTAATGCGAGAATAACTACAGGATTTGTGCTGCATTTCACTACCGTTTCACATATTATTCTCTATAAGCCAAGTTATAAGAAGACATGTTATGTGAAACCTTGAGAAGA
>CAZBCB010000531.1:0-1816 GCA_964489905.1 uncultured Bacteroidales bacterium | reverse complement strand
ACCATTAAAAAAGCTTCGGACAACCGAAGCTTTAGCGGTCACGACGGGGCTCGAACCCGCGACCTCCGGCGTGACAGGCCGGCATTCTAACCAATCTGAACTACGTGACCTTTTTTTTAGCGGCACAAAATTAATCTATATTTTCTTTCTTACAAATGAATATAATAAAAAAATATCAATAAACAGATTCTTTATAAGACATTATAAATCAGTCAGATGTTATATTCCTGGCCCTGTTCGGGTATTTCAATATTACTGAATCCGTTTTCTTCCAGTGATTTTTTATAGGATAACTGTGACTGAAATTCTCCATGCACTAGAAATATATTTGATATATTTTTCTGATTCTGGCAACTGAGAAACTGTATCATTTCTTTATAATCTGCATGTCCGCTGAAAGATTCAATTCTTTCAATTTCTGCATTTACATTGTATATATTTCCGAATATGGAAACCTGCTTATCTCCTCTTAAAATTTTTGCTCCCAATGTCGTTGGTGCACAATAACCAACAACAAGCACTGTATTTTTCGGATTTTCAATATTGTTGGCAAGATGATGTTTTACTCTGCCGGCTTCCATCATGCCCGAGGATGAAATGATAACGCATGGTTTGTTAATATCATTAAGTTTTTTTGAATCATCAACACGCTGAATATAGAACAAGTTGTTAAACCCAAACGGATCAGGGTCTTTTTGCATAACTTCAATAACATCTTTATTAAAACACTCACTGTGCATCCGGAAAATATTGGTGGCATTTACTGAAAGCGGACTGTCAACATAAATATCAACCTTGGGCAATTTATTTTCATTATAAAAATTATTAAGAGAGTAAATGATTTCCTGAGCCCTGCCAATGCTAAAAGAGGGTATAATTAATTTACCACCTTTTTCAACGCATGTATGGTTGACAACTTTAAGCAACTGGTCATTTGCTATTTCTGTATCATCATGAAGTCTGTCCCCGTATGTCGATTCGGTAATGAGTACATCGGTCTGCGGAAATGGCTGGGGAGGTTGCAATATACGGTTTACTGGCCTGCCAATATCTCCGGTATATGCCAGTTTTATAATACGGTTGTTTTCTTTTATTTCGAGGTTGATTACACCACTTCCAAGCAGGTGTCCGGTGTTGGTTATGCTCACACTGATTTCTTCAGTAAGTTGAAGAGGTTTTTTATATGGAATAGCAATGAATGCATTCATGCATGCAATGGCATCTTCTTTTGTATAAATAGGATCAACAGGAGGCTGACCTTTTCTGGCCCTTTTCTTGTTAAAGGTAATGGTATCCTGTTCATGAATATGTCCAGAATCAGCCAGCATTATGGCACAAAGATCACGTGTTGCATGTGTGCATAACACATGGCCCTGGAATCCCAGCTTATAAATATAAGGTATCAAACCCGAATGGTCTATATGTGCGTGGCTCAGAATGATATAATCAATTTCCTGAGGATTAAATCCTAAATTACGGTTCATACTGTCGGTCTCAAGCCCTTTACCCTGGTACATACCGCAATCAAGTAAAATATTTTTACCATGAGCCGTAGTTATCAGATGTTTGCTGCCTGTGACTTCCCGTGCAGCACCTAAAAATTTGATCGTCATTTATTTCTCTTTAAGAATAGAAGCTTCTAAATTAACGAACATTATTTATTTGTGGCATGTTTTTGTGGTTTTTAATAATATATTTTTTCTATTTCATTGAGTTCTAAATAGACAGACTGTTAATAATTATTTTTAATTGAATGTTTTTTCACTTTCGTGCCAACTTTTATATTTGCATTCCCAATTTAAAAACATACTGTTAT
>CAZBCB010000530.1:0-1819 GCA_964489905.1 uncultured Bacteroidales bacterium | reverse complement strand
AACAAAACCGGTTGCAGGAGAAGACAACCGAAAAGAAATAATTTTACTTTTACAAAAAACTTCAAAAAAAGTCAAATAATGTTTACTCCGGAAATTGAAACCAGAAGTCCTGAAGAGATTAAAGCATTTCAGGAAAAAGAACTCAGGAAACTATTGCAATACCTTAATGCCCGTTCACCGTTTTACCAGAAACATTTCCAGAAAAACAAAATCGATATAAATAAAATAAAGACCCTTGAGGACCTTACGATAATACCACCCACACATAAGCAGGACATACAGGCAAACGATACTGATTTCATTTGTGTTCCGAAGAACAAAATTATTGATTATGTAACCACTTCAGGTACCTCAGGTAATCCTGTTCAGTATGTAATGACTGAAAGCGACTTAGACAGGCTTGCCTATAATGAATATCTGGGGTTTTGCTGTGCAGGATGTACCAGCGATGATGTTTTCCAGCTTATGACTACCATTGATCGACGTTTCATGGCCGGACTTGCATATTTTTTAGGATCACGAAGGCTTAAATCGGGCATGATAAGGGTAGGAAACGGGATTCCTGAATTGCAGTGGGATACTATAAACCGCTTTTCACCCACTGTTCTGATTGCCGTACCCTCTTTCATTCTTACCATTATTGACTATGCCGAAAAAAACAATATAAACTATCATAAATCGAGCATAAAAAAAGCCATCTGCATCGGAGACGCCCTGCGCAACACCGATTTTTCATTCAATACACTTGGAAAAAAGATAAACGAACGCTGGCCTGAAATTAAATGCTATTCAACCTATGCCTCAACAGAAATGGCAACCTGCTTTACCGAATGTGATTACGGTATAGGCGGACATCATCATCCCGAACTAATTATTATTGAATTTCTTGATGAAAATGATAATCCGGTCAGAAAAGGCGAAGCAGGAGAACTTACCATATCAACCCTTAAAGTAGAAGGTATGCCTTTGTTACGTTTCAAAACAGGAGATATTTGTCAGAGCCACGATGAACCATGTAAATGCGGACGCAATACTATAAGAGTGGGCCCTGTTATTGGCCGTAAGAATCAGATGATAAAATATAAAGGCACCACCCTTTATCCGCCGGCATTGTATGACATACTTGATAATATTGAAGGTATTACAAATTATATTGTGGAATTATATACCAATAAAATTGGCACCGATGAAATTTTAATCCGCATAGGAGCTGAAAACCATTCTGAAAGTTTTGAGAAAGCCATAAAAGACCATTTCAGGGCAAAATTAAGAGTGGCACCTGCTGTTTCATTCGAATCAGCTGATTATATCAGTAAACTTCAGTATCCAAGTATGAGCCGTAAACCGGTAAAACTCATTGACAGAAGGTGATAAACAAAAAGCTTTGTTTTATAGATTTTTGTAAAACAATTTTGTAATTTAGCCTATACTAACCTTAAAATTATGCAATTATGAAAATAAAAAGAATCCTGTTATTATCATGTGTATTGTCAGTCAGCCTTTTATATATTGCTACAGCACAGGATAAATCAAAGGCTGCACAGGAAGAAAAGATTGTATGGTATGGTATTGATTTTTCTCTGGCTAAATTTACCCTTGTAACAGAGAATCCGTCAGTTATTGTTAATCAATACCTCCCTGCCATTAATAATCTTATTCTTGCTGAACCAGAAAAATATGATATCAAGAAGTTTTTTAACAAAAAAGAAGTTAAAAGCGTTATCAAGGTAACCAATGATAAAAACAGTAAAATTGACCCTTCATCTTTGGTTATTGACAGTGAATTCAAAATTGAGCCTGACCAGATTAACCAGTTGGT
>CAZBCB010000529.1:0-1824 GCA_964489905.1 uncultured Bacteroidales bacterium | reverse complement strand
GGGAAGACGGTCGTATCCGCCTGTACAAGATCCCTGACAAATTACGCGATTTAGATCTTTTTCTGCTATTAAATGAACCCCTCCATCCGGATGACTTTTCCGATGATCAGTTTGCAACGTTGCTCGAACGATTTGGAGGAGTTGGTCATCAAAAGTTTCTATCTGGGATAATAAGTCAGGTATACAATTTGTTTGACATCCCAAAAAGTTATGATCTCCATAGTGACACGACATCTCACATCATGTATGGAGCATATGAGGTCTGTGACATCGAAGGGTTCAATGATCTCGTAATCACCTGGGGCCATAGTAAGGATCGACGCCCTGACAGAAAACAGATAAAAACTGGGCTTGTAGTAGATGGAAATGGCGTAATACGGCAAGTTACAGTTCTCGACGGTAATGAATCCGATAGTACATGGAATGCCAATTCAATACAGGATCTCAAGAAACAACTTGGTGATGAGACTGAATTGAATGTATACATTGCAGACTCCAAACTGGTCAGCCTTCCGAATTTGAAGAAAATAAACGAAGGAGTTAAAGTTTTAAAATTTATATCCCTCGTGCCAGCAAATTTCTACCATAAGGTCTCTGCAAAAATTAGAAAACAGGCATATGAATCAGATTCATGGGAAAATGTCGGCAAATGCTGCGAAAATGAAAACTTCAAAGATCGTGCAGAGTATGCGCTCATCGGTTTTACTGAAGATATTGAAGGGAAAAAATATCGCCTAATCGCAGTTAAATCAACCAGAACTGTGAAAAATGTTGAGCATAAGGTTCAAACAGAGAAAAATGATCTGATTACTCTTGCAGAAAAAGCATTTCCAGAGGATTTCAAATGTCTCCCCGATGCAGAAGCAGCAGTCCGAAAATTTCAAAAAACAAAAAAAACAGCACTATTTCAAATCGTTTTTGATATTGTTCCAGTCGAGAAAGAAAAGAAATTTCGTGGGCGTAAGCCAAAGGGGGGTAGACCAAAGGAGTTTTTAACTGAATACAAGGTGGTAATCAAAGAGGTTGTACCAGATAAGGGTAGAATTGAAGCACTAAAGCGAAAAGAGGGCTCTTTTGTTCTTATTACAAACGTACCCGAAGAGGAACTAACTGACCGTGATGTGCTGATTAAGTACAAAAAACAGGGAATTGTTGAACGCTCCTTTAGTAGATTAAAGCGCCCAATGATGGCAGATACAATCTTTTTGAAAACACCGAAACGAATCGAAGCGTTATTGGGGTTTGTGTATATCGCACTTATGTTCCAGTCCATAATGCAGGCTATTGCCCGGTATAGGGCGATGAAAATTCCAAATCTTCCGAAAATTAAGTATGCTAAAAGAAAGTTAGAGAATCCGACGTATGAACTTATAGCCTATTTACTGGAGCCTTTCGTTCTTATTTCAGCCGAAAAACCGATTGAAATAAGTTGTAAAGTACCTGAAATTGAGGAATATATGGAGTTATTTCTGTATCTGATTGATGCACAGGATTGTTGATAGAAAAAGTGGGGCAATCGGTAGTCGTACCTATTGATTTATATAGTAGAAAAAGTTGGCTATAATTTATCTGGATAACTTCGCCGAAACCATGACCTGATCAGAAATAGTTCTGAATCAGGCACGGAGTATTAAAATAGTGGATATTTTCACGTTTTCGCCTTTGGGGGTCCGAAATCTGTGGTACAATAGGTCTGAATCAATTTAATGCACAGAAAGATCCACACATGGAACAATTTGTATCCATAGGAATACCCCGGCCTGCTTCCTCCGGGTCCAGAGCAAATGCTGCCTGTTCCTCAAAATTCATTTGCGCTCTTTTCTA
>CAZBCB010000528.1:0-1873 GCA_964489905.1 uncultured Bacteroidales bacterium | reverse complement strand
TTCTGCATCTGATGCTGATTTTAAGTGTCCGGAATAAACTCATTATTTTCATCAACTGGGCATGGGCTTATATCACCAAAGATTCTTCGCTCAGGTTAATTCTGACTGAAAATAAAAATCCCTGTCATGAATGATTTTTTAATAGTAGTTTTGGTAATTAAAACCCCATTGATCAGGGTTATTCACTTTCTTGCTCCGAAATAGGATATTGAAATCAACCCCTCTATATTAAAAACAAAAGGCTGCCCCGAGAGACAGCCTTTGCAAGTTAAATTTCAGTAATGGTTTTATAACATAGCTATGGTATTGACCAGTAAAGCATGAATGTATTTGTAGTTGTGAATACCCTTGCTGTATTCCCTTAAAGCGAACTGGAAGTTGATGATAGCACCCACCTGAGCATTGGTCAATGAAGGGAATTTTGGTTTGGCCATGTTGGCTGCGCTGGTATTACCGGGATTTCTCCAGTAACCATTCGGGTTGGCTGAAGCATCATAGATGTCGAGATATCCGTCATAATTGCCGGTAGTAGCACCAGCCCAGAGGTTAAGTTCGGGATCTGATTCAGAGTGCAGAATGTTGTGACCACCGCCAATATCATTAATTTTTGATGCCAGTTGATTCAGCAAAGTAGTAATATTAGACCTTGGTGTAGTCCAGTAGGTTGCATTTGAAGAAGAAACAGTTCCGGCACCATGGCAATCGGTGGTATTGCAGCCATTGAAGTTACCTTTTGCGACAAAAGTATGTCCTCCGGCACGTCCTGACATAGCTGCCATGTGGCAATCGGTACAGGAAGCATTGTTGGTATGATATGAATTAGTATAATTTTCAGCTCCGGCAAATTCAATTCCACCCATACCGGCACAAACAGCGCCAACAACACCATAATGAACATGGAATCTGTAAGAAGGAAGCATTTTGTTGGGAGCAGCATTGCCTACTGCTGAGTCATAAAAAACTTTTGTTGGATTTGCAACCAGGTCGGCATAGTCAACAACATTTCCGTCAGAAAGTGTTGAACTGGTTGTCATCGGGCGAGGCTGATGACACTTGACACAGAGATTGCTTTTTCCATTATCTGCAGGCAGGTTAATGGTTTTAGCTCCTGCCCACATGGTCATAGGAACAGCGGCTGTAGTGGTAAATGCCCAGTCTGCGGTGCCATAAGTAGTGTGGAGTGAGCTATGGCAGGTATTACAGGTAATATCGCCATAAGCCGTTGAAGAGGTGGCCACATAACTGTTTGAATACTTGTTGGTGGTGGTGTTTAATGCAAAAGTTGCAGGAATGTTGTTTTTAATGACATACTTGAATCCTTCAGATTCATGGCATGGTGCACAGGTTGCATTTCCTGCTTCTTCGAATGCGGCTTCACCATAATAATGCTTTGAAAGCTCAAACTGAGTGGCTTTTTCTGTAACGGTAGCGGGATTATGGCATTCGCCACAGGTGATAATAGCATCTTTTCCGTCCTTTCCATCAACACCATCTTTACCATCTTTGCCCGCAGGACCTTGTGGACCCATAGGACCTTCTTTGGTACAACTGATCATAAAGCTCACCAATGCGATAAGCATCAGGCTGAAAATTGACCAGGTCATTCGGTATTTCTTCATAATTTTAAATTTAATTGTTTTAACCAATTGTTTAATGGTTCAAAAGTATTATCCATCTTATGATTCAGGCAATTAACAATGATGATATTTAACTTTCTGAATAAGACAAATGTCAGGTTGAAATTGATTTTTTACAGAGAAAAAATTGTTGTATAACAAAAGAGCCCCGGTCATCTGACCGGGGCTCTTTAAAATGTATCAAATAAGGGTTATAATGTACTTATATAATTAATGATAGCCCATCTGTCGTTTTC
>CAZBCB010000527.1:0-1908 GCA_964489905.1 uncultured Bacteroidales bacterium | reverse complement strand
AACCATTGTACCCCGCCATGAGTTTGAAAGCCGGATAATGTCAATAAAAGCGTTATAAGTAACCTCGGTTTATCATAGTCGGGTTTTTATCATTGTGGAGTCTTTGTTGCTAATAGTAAGGTTATTAGCAATATTTCTTTAAAATTAACCCTTAATCCATTTTGCAACCTCTTCTAATGCAGGATGCTGAAGGTTTAGTTTATTTTTTTTAATAAATCCGCAAATTTCCTGGTGTAATTTACCGGGTTTTTCAATCTTTTTTATTTTTTCCAGTGTAGAATATCCCAGTTGCTGTAATGTCGGATACCAAATCTCAGGTATACCTGCATCCATAAATTTTTCTTTACTATCAGGTGACTCCGTTCTTTCAGGGCGCATCTGAGGAAAGAATAAAACATCCTGAATACTTGGCTGATTGGTCATTATCATGGTCAATCTGTCGATTCCCACTCCCAGTCCGGCAGTTGGCGGCATACCATATTCAAGTGCCCGTAAAAAATCCTGATCAATAAACATAGCTTCATCATCACCTTTTTCAAGCAGACGGAGTTGCTCCTGAAATCTTTCTCGCTGATCAATCGGGTCATTGAGTTCAGAATAGGCATTGCATATCTCTTTGCTGTTAATTATTAATTCAAAACGCTCTGTCAGCTGTGGATTCATTCTGTGTTTTTTGCACAAGGGTGACATTTCAACAGGATAATCCATAACAAAAGTAGGCTGAATGAGGTGTTGTTCAACCTTCTCGCCAAAAATCCTGTCAATGAGTTTGCCTTTTCCCATTGTAGCGTCATTTTCAATCCCCATATTATCACATGCCTTTCTGAGCTGGTCTTCGTCCATACCTGAAATATCGATGCCAGCATATTGTTTTATGGCATCAGTCATGGTAATCCTTTTGAAAGGCCTGCTGAAGTCGATAACATGGTTTTCATACTGTATTTTTAAGGTACCATGTAGATCAAGGGCTACCTTTTCCATCATTTCTTCAACAAAGTCCATCATCCACAAATAATCTTTGTAGGCAACATAAATTTCAAGCACAGTAAATTCGGGATTATGAGTACGGTCCATCCCTTCATTACGAAAATCGCGGGAAAATTCATAGACTCCTTCAAACCCTCCAACAATCAGACGTTTTAGGTAAAGCTCATTAGCAATTCTCAGATATAAAGGTATATCAAGCGCATTATGATGAGTCACAAACGGGCGTGCAGCAGCACCTCCGGGGATTGCCTGAAGCACAGGCGTCTCTACTTCAAGATATCCTTTTGAATCAAAAAGACTGCGTATGGAATTAATCAGCCTTGTACGTTGCCTGAATACCATCTTGACTTCAGGATTTACAATAAGGTCAACATATCGTTGTCGATACCGGAATTCAGGATCAGTCACAGCATCATACAAAATCCCGTCTTTTTCTTTAACAACGGGCAATGGTTTAAGCGATTTGCTTAACAGGATCATTTTCCTGACATGGATGGTTATTTCACCCATCTGGGTAATGAATACAAAACCTTCAACACCTATAAAATCACCAATATCCAAAAGTTTCTTGAAAACAGTATTGTATAATGTTTTATCTTCACCGGGGCAAAGATCATCCCTTTTCAAATAAAGCTGTATCCTTCCTTTTTCATCCTGCAATTCGGCAAAAGAAGCACTACCCATAATACGTTTGGTCATAAGCCTGCCGGCCAATCGAACATCTTGAAATTTGTTGCTTTCAGAAGAAAAATTTTCCTTAATCTCAATGGTACTGGTATTTACATTAAAAGCCTCAGCAGGATAAGGATTGATACCTAATTTTCTCAGTTCTTCAAGTGACTGCCTGCGAATTATTTCCTGTTCACTTAAATCAATATTAATCATTGGTATATTTTCAATAAAATTTTTGCAAATATATTC
>CAZBCB010000526.1:0-1912 GCA_964489905.1 uncultured Bacteroidales bacterium | reverse complement strand
AGGATCGGTTTCGGTATAGCTTGTCAAATAGTTGGGTGTTACTTTTACCCATTTGGTTCCGTTGAACTGCAATAAGTCGCCTGTGGCTGCTCCCGTAAAATCGAAGTTAGCTGCAACGGAAGGATCGCTCTCGGTTTCAATATAATTACCCAAATCGCTGATTTGTCCCTTGGTAATGGAAATGCCTGTGGATTTATCCCATGCTGTAAACAAGGGGTCAGTTTCGATAATTCCTTCTGTTATGGTTTCGGCAGTTTTTGCATGTAAAGCATACGGTACACTTAATAGTTGGCTTGTGCCTGTAATAGTGTAGTTTGTGCCACCTGTGGGGTCAATTTTTGTCTCTAAAAAATAAGGTCCTGCCGTCCAATCTATTGCATTAAAACCTGTTCCACCACCTATTTCAATACTTACCAAACCATTGGCATTGGTGGTTGGCGTTTGTGTTTCGGTATAAACTACTGTTCCATTTGCAGAACCTTGTAATATATTGATCTCCATACCGATTGGTGTGTTTATTACCAATTCATTACTACTGTTACGGACTACTGCCTGATAGCTCAATTTTTCGGGTACCTGAGCAAACACAATTGCCGATAAAAATACGGCTGCTAAAATTGTAAATATTCTTCTCATTGTTTTGTCCTCCTTAATTTTTAATGATTTTAAATGTTTTTACTTCTTTGTTGTCTTGAACTACTTTTACAAAATAGGTTGCAGGCTCAAGGTTGCTCAGAACAATTCTTGTTTGGTAGCCTGTAATTCTTTTGTGTTGTAATAGCTTTCCGTTCATGTCGTACAGTTGGTATGATAAATTTGAAATTTCAAACTCATCAATACCCAATGTAAGATAATCGGAAGTGGGATTTGGAAAAACCGAAACTGAAAGGCTTATGCCTTTAGCTTCTTTAATCGATGTTACTACCGAAATTTCATAAGGTTGTTGTACTCCTTGTGCTACCGTACCATTTATGCCGGTATTTTTGGTGTAAACAACTTGCCCCACGGAATAGCTTGCCGAGCCTCCGCTGCCCGAAGCATTACCGCCTGTGGCGTTAACGCTTGTTTGTGCTTGTATTCCTGTTATTCCAAGACCTAACAAGAGTACAGTACCTAATTTTAACTTTTTGTGTCGCATTTTTAACCCTTGGTTTAATAGTGAATTTTTTTTTTAATTTATCTGTTTTTATTGTTTCTTTCTGTTGCTGGGTTTTACAATGAACGCTAACTTGTTTGTATAATCAATTAAATATGTTATCTCCCTCTTCAGGTTTTTTAATCCCTTATTTAAATGTACATTTTCACAGCTCAGCACCTGAAGATCTGATTTGTTGATTACTGGCTGTGCTAACATAGGCTTAAATCTTACTGGCTCTGTTGCTTTTGTGCACCAATAATACTTGAAGGAATCGTTGATCAGTCCCTGTTTCAGGAAAGTGTAAAGCTTGACTGTTCTGTTGAATTTGGGTTTTAATTTCCCAATACTTTCTGGAGAATTATCAACATGCCAGAATGAATTGATGGTACTCCACCGTGCATAAGTTATGATTCTTATCAGACCTATCAAATTGTTATTATACGGAAAGTGTATTCCCGCTCGGCTCTTATGCCTATGGTTTGCTGCCCGGTTGAGCATTTTTTTCATAAGCAATAGATATTACCTAGCACGAATTTATGTTTTCACTTACTAAAAAACAATTTTTTGTTGGTGATTTATATCATTGCTTCCCTAACCAGGCCGGTAGCCAGAATACGTATTCTTTATCTCCCGTGTTTCAGAAGGAATGGCCCCATCTGCAATGCTTACTGATAGGGATATTTAAATTCCTTGATAACTTAAAACTTTATTTTTTGGCATCCACGAAGAGAATTTTATATTCAGGTTAAACCGAGATTAGTCAATAGAAACACA
>CAZBCB010000525.1:0-1931 GCA_964489905.1 uncultured Bacteroidales bacterium | reverse complement strand
AATTTTCAGGAAAATTTTACCCATGCAAAATTAAAGTAAGATAATGCACTGACAATCAATCTTAAAAAAAAATCAAAAATTAAAAACAATTTGTTTATTTTGAGAAAAAATTCATTATCTTTGCCTGCAATTAGATTGATTATCAACAATGTAAATAAAAGGCATATTTTCTGTTAACCGGTTTTAAAAATACTACAATCATGAGAAAATTAACATTAATGACTATCATGGGAGTCCTCTTCTCCTTCCAGTTTGCATTCAGTCAGGGCAACTGCCTGTATTTCGATGGCTCAGATGATTATATCAGCGTTGCCAACAGCAGTTCACTTAATTTCGGGACGGGAAATTTCACTATTGAGTGCTGGTTAAAAACCAATAATACATCTACAAAAGGATTAGTATACAAAAAGAATTCATCAAGCTCTGATGGATTTTCAATTTTAATTGCAGATGGAAGAATTGGCGTAAAGATTAATAGCAATACTAACCAATTTTTTGGAAGTTCCGGGGTATTGAATAATAATATCTGGCACCATGTAGCTATTGTATTTTATGGATATACTAATGACAGTGAAGGAGATTTATGGGAAGTTACTGTTTATCATGATGGCGAATACATATCGGCAGTGAATTTTTCAAGAACTACTGTTTCCAATTCAGAACCTCTTTATATTGGGAAAAACTATTTGAGTTCGGTTGGGAATTATTCCGGATACCTGGAGGAAGTCCGTATCTGGAACACAAATAGGTCACAATCACAGATACAAAGCAATATGCACACACAAATCAGTGGCAGTGCCTCCAACCTGGTAGCATACTGGCGTTTCAACGAATCATCCGGGACCAATGCAAACGATGCACCTTCCAATAACAATGACGGGACACTCGTCAATATGAGCAACAGCAGCTGGGTAAGCTCAACCGTCCCTATGCCTTTTCAGACAAATGGCTCAGGAAACTGGAGTTCTACCAGTACCTGGCTCAGCGGAACTATCCCCAACAGTAACTATGCAGTTGTTCAGTTAGACCATAATGTAACTGTTGATAATGATTATACGATAGGAAAGCTTACCAACAATGCCACCTTGACTATCAATCCCACTTCTTCCCTTATTTTAAAAGATCAATTAATAAATTCCGGGACTATCAAGGTTTTATCGAACAGTTCAGGAAATGTGGGATCATTTATCGATGCAGGAACCGGTAGTTTTGGAACCAATGACCTTTAAAGATATTTAACAGACAAAAAATGGCACTATTTCTCCCCCCCTGTCAGCTCAGTTTCTTCCAGTGCTTTTTCCGGTGGCGCAGTCTGGCAGTATAGTGAAACCACACCCGGTTGGGTGAGGGTTCCGCTGGGGACTACGTTGAGTGTCGCAAAGGGTTATGACGTTTATTTTAATAATACCGGAACAAAATATCTGAGTTTCAGCGGTACTTTCAACACCGGAGAAAAATCAATTTCGCTTACCTATTCCGCATCAGCCGGGACGGGATATAATCTGGTTGGGAATCCATATCCATCCACAATTGACTGGGATGCATCAGGATGGACGAGAAATAACGTCAATAGTTCAATTTATATCTGGAATCCGAGTTCAAATTCAGTTGAAACTTATGTTTTAGGAGGAGGAAATGGAACCAATGGCGGATCCCGGTATATTCCTGCCACACAGGGATTCTTTGTCACGTGCACCCAGAATACCACCTTAACCATGACCAATAGTGTCAGGGTTACCAATGACGACCGTACCCTGCGTAATGAATTCAACAGCAATGAATTGCGAATGAAAATATCAGGACAGGATTATTCCGATGAATCTCTTATTCGTTTTAATCCTGAAGCCAGCGAAAAATTTGATGGCCGCTTTGATGCCTATAAATTTTATTCCTACAATAAAACTGTACCTCAGATATACACAATTGATAAA
>CAZBCB010000524.1:0-1934 GCA_964489905.1 uncultured Bacteroidales bacterium | reverse complement strand
AGCTATGGTTATAAAGTAAATCTGAATGATATCCCATGGCCTGAAGAGAAATCAGGTTTAAGATATTCAGGCATTGGAGCGGCCGAAAAGCCTGTTAAAAAGGAGAAGAAAAAAGAGCCTGATGAAAAAGGGAAGAAATATTTAGATATATACAGGCAGGTGATGTCGTTAAAGCGATTGAGCGACAGGACAATAGAGATTTATCAGGAATTTTTTATTGATTTCCTGAATTATTTCAGCAGCAGAGATATTGATGAGCTCACATACAGAGATATTTACAGCTACATAAGAGAAAAAGCTGTGGCTTTGAATTTTACCAGGCGCAAACAATGTATGGCCGCCGTGAAATTTTATTATGAAAAAGCGCTTGGACGGCCAAAAATGTATTTCAATCTCGGAAGAGAACAAATTGTTGATTTAAGCCGGGCACATATTTCATTTTACCAGTTAAAAACTGTTTGTTCAGGTATTAAATGGGCAACCGACAAATTGCTATTATTTCTTGTATATTATCTCAACTTAAGTGAGGAAGAAATAAGTAATCTAAGGCTTGACGGGAGGGAGGATTTATTCAGGCATGCGTTTTTAGTCAGGCAGCCTGCAGCGTTGCAATTTATGATAAAAGTAATGGACGAACATATAAGCAAAAGCGATAATATAGAATACTTATTTGAATTGAACAGAAAACAATATTCAGTTGAAAAGATTACAGAAAGGATCAACAACATTCTATTTAAATATAAGCTAAAAGAGATTTACAAGTTACAGGCAGACCATTATCTGGCATCGACGGAATATGCTGAGCAGACTAAGGCAACCTACAGGGGTATGTATTTGCGTTTTTTAGAGCATTTTCGTTATAAATATCCTGCTGAAATTACCAATAACGAAATCAGGAAATTTCTGATGCTTACGAGGGATCATTCGGAGGCATATCAGAACAATATGATAAATGCGCTTAAGTTCTTTTATGAGAATGTTTATAAGCGCAGGATACCAGTTACCCATATTATCAGGCCAAACCATGGACATTATTTACCCGATGTCCTTAGCCGTGAAGAATTGGCTGCTATGATTGATGCTGAGGATAACCTGAAGCATAAGCTACTGATTTGCATTGGATATGGTTGTGGTATGCGGCGGAGTGAGTTGCGCAATTTAAAGCCAGGAGACATTGACCTTAAGCGTAATGTGGTGTTTATAAGAGGTGCTAAAGGCAGAAAGGATCGTTATTCAGTATTGCCATTAGAAATAAAGGATGATATTGAAGCATATCTTGAAAAAGAAAAACCGGCAAAATATTTTTTTGAAGGAGAGAAGGAAGGGGAACCTTATAGTTATACAAGCATGAATGCTGTATTGAAGGGTGCTGCAAGGGCAGTGGGCATTCAGCGCAGGGTTCATCTGCACATGCTGAGGCATTCGTTTGCCACGCATTTACTGGAAGATGGGTATGATGTAAGGTATGTTCAGGAATTACTGGGGCATTCAGATGTTAAGACCACACAGCGTTATACTCACATAGCCAGCCATGCGCTTGTATACGTCAGGAGCCCTTTAAGTAAATTAGCGGTTGGGAAAAAGACTCTTCAGGATAGCCGGCCCCCCTAAAGGGTAAAGGAAAGACATTGAAAAACATTAAATTAATGAGAGATATATTTTTATTTATAAAATACTTAAGTTCGTAAAAAATTATACGAAGGGGTTAAGTTTTGCGTATAAAGGAAAAGTTTTATAAATTTGGTTTTGTTATTGCTTATTAATAAGGTTAATTTTATTATTTTGGTACAAAATAATACTGAAGTAAGGTATAAGTTACAAAAAGTGAAGTAACGATTATTTAAAAAAATGAGCAAAAAAGTTTACTAACCCGCAATGGAAAAAAATATGATAAGATCGATACATCAATTAGTTACAAGGATGCATTTATTGCG
>CAZBCB010000523.1:0-1948 GCA_964489905.1 uncultured Bacteroidales bacterium | reverse complement strand
GCAGATGTTAAATTAAAATGAATTTCTGGTGGGGTAATATAACATCTGCCCTTCGCTGGAACTACATCTTTTCAAATAATCTGTTTGGCAATTTAACTGCCACATACAGCAGATATAAAATGGAAATCTCTGATAATATGTCATCAAAATATATTTATACTGATTCCACCTTAAATAATGAGTTTTCCTTTGCTTATAATTCGGGCATAGAAGATCTGGCACTAAAAATGGATTTTGACTTCAGGCCTTCAACTTATCATACTATTCTCTTTGGAATAGACAATACTTATCATACGTTTTCACCCGGTGTGTTCGTGGAGCGAGTACGCTTTGATGAAATTGACCAGAATATTGACACTACATTTGGCGCATCAAAAATATACGCTAATGAATTTTCTGCCTATATCGAAGATGAAATTGCTGTATTCAGGGATCTAAAGGTTAATATTGGATTTCGGTTTGCAGGTTTTAATGTCAAAAACAAGACATATTTATCGTATGAACCCCGCCTATCAGCAAGGTATATGATAAACAACAATATTTCGCTGAAAGCTTCTTATGCTGAAATGCAGCAGAACATCCATCTACTGGCAAATTCGAGTATGAGTCTTCCCACCGATTTATGGGTGCCCGTAACTGATACCGTCAGGCCGATGCGTTCATGGCAGGCAGCCATGGGTTTTGCCGTAAAAATAAAGCATGGCTTTGAGTTTACGGTTGAAGGCTATTATAAAGAAATGAACCATGTTATTGAATACAGAGAAGGTGCAAGTTATTATGATGTGCAGGATACATGGCAAACTCAGATAGTTACAGGCCGGGGCTGGTCATACGGCGCTGAATTTATGCTTCAGCGCATGACAGGAAAAACAACCGGCTGGATTGCTTATACGCTGGCCTGGTCACAAAGGAAATTTGACGAAATCAGTTTCGGAAAAGTATTTCCTTATAAATGGGACCGCAGGCATGATCTGGCGATTGTTGTATCACATAAATTCAGCGATAAAATTGATGTCAGCGGCACATGGGTGTTTGGATCAGGATATCCGTTTACCTTTGGGGAAGAAATGTTTGAAAACCCGTTTCAATACATAGCTAATACAAACAATTATGGATATTATGACTATCAGAACGATAGATTTCTTGAATATTCTTCCTCACGAAATAATTACAGATTACCTGTGTACCACCGCCTTGACCTGAATATAAGCTTTCATAAGCAGAAGAAAAAATACATGCGTAGCTGGAGTTTTGGCGCCTATAATGTTTATAACCGTTCTAACCCGTTTTTTATTTATAAAGATTATAAATATGCCTATTATCCTGATGGCACACCAAGACCGCCAAAAAAAGAGCTGAAACAAATCTCCTTTTTCCCGGTTATCCCTTATTTCAGGTATAATATTAGTTTTTAAAATAATTTAATAATTTGAAATACAATATAATATGAGATTTATCTATCAAACAATATGGCTTCCGTTCACGTTTTTCTTCATCATATCAATGGTAACGCAGTCGTGCATTAAACCGGTTGATGATTTTAATGTAAAAAAGAAAGAACCAAAAATAGTAATGAATGCCATATTAAACCCCGACAGTGTACTTAAGGTGCATTTAAGCCAGTCTATCGGAACACTTGACAAAGAAGAGATAAAATTTATAAAGGACGCAAATGTTAATGTTTATGAAGGTGATTTGCTGATTGCTAAGCTTGATAGCTTTAAGAACGGCTATTATTATAACAACAACTTCAAACCTTCTGAGAATAAGGAATATAGAATTACTGTTTCAGCGGATGGTTTTGAAACAGTAACTTCAACAATAAAAACAATGCAAAAAGTTTATATTGAAAAAGTTGATACGGTGGAACGTTTTATCAAAGATCAATGGGGTGATGAATATTATGCCTATGAGGTTGGTATCAGCTTCAATGATCCTGCTGTTGAAA
>CAZBCB010000522.1:1739-1956 GCA_964489905.1 uncultured Bacteroidales bacterium | reverse complement strand
GGGTAGGTTCCGAAGGGTATATATCGTATTTTAACTATCATGAAAATCAGGGGTTATTCAGATTAGGTTGGGGAGGAGTTTTAATTGGTTATCAGCTTGGCAACGACAAAATTAGCTCTGTTTTAAGCCTAACATTGGGTGGTGGCAGAGTAAATGATATGCAATTTATTGCGCTGAATATAAAAGAAGATAATATTGATAGAATCTTATATCGGAA
>CAZBCB010000522.1:0-1729 GCA_964489905.1 uncultured Bacteroidales bacterium | reverse complement strand
GTTATGATAGCATCTCCGGCTTTTAGTACTGAATATTCATTCAAATCAAAATATACAATGGTTATCAGGTTTGATTATCTATTTCCACTGATTAGCTCAAACAGGAATAGTTTTAATAACGGGCCACGAATATATTTTGGTTTTTTATTCGGAAGATAAAGTTAGCCAGATAAGTTAAATTATTAATATATCACCTTTCATCTTGCTCCAATTAAATCTCTGACAGCATCTTTATGCACCATAAAATCCATCATTTTGAGTTTTACATAATCTTCTGAGAAAAAGTAATAACCAAACTCTGGTGCATCAGGGTCATTATTACGTGATCCCGAGCTTGAATCTTTAATCAGATACCAGTCTTTTCCATCTTTTTCAAGGTATCCCACCAGGTGCATCCCGTGGTCGTCGGTCGTTGTGTTATTGGAAAACCTGAATTGACGGGCGTCATCATTAATATAGGCTGAAGGAATATCAAAATCAGGTACAACAGCGCATTGAGTCTGCCGGTCAAATCCTGGTTCTGAAACATCGCCTCCAATGCTTACCGTATAGCCGCTCCGTAAAACCTTTTTCAGTGTTTCCATGAAAACATCAACCGGCACATTATAATAATCAGCACTGTGCCACCAGTTATCAGGCACCTTATATTCCACAAACTGATAAAAAGGTTCCTGCCGATAGGAAAGAATATCTACATAATCATCAGGATTTATCTTAATAACATTTGTAAGGTATTCTTTGGGTGTAATTTTTTTGCCATTTATTATTATCTCAGCCGGTGGTTCTCCCATATAATGATTCAGAATCGATTTAATTGTGCTGATGGCTGTGTTTTCGTCCCATGCCGAATTTATTTTTAATGATTCAAGATAATTTTTCATTTCCTTTACCATAACTTCATGATTATGGAATTTCCTGCCTTCAAGGAGCCCTGTATAATCAGATTCAGGAACTATCCCATACTTTTTAATTATACGAGGAACGGCATTAGCTTCTGATCCTTCATCAAAAACTGAATTACCTCTTTCTTTCACAAACCTTCGTGCTTTCTCAACATATTCCCAGTAAACGATGTACATTTCCGATAATTTAACTTTTATCTTATTTATCCGGTAGGCTTCAGTTTCGAGAAAAGAAGTGGTAGAAAAGCACCAGCATGTGCCGGTGTTGCCCTGTGATACAGGCGGATTGTGCCATTGCTGGTTTGTGTATAAATTAAGCTTATTAGGTAATGATAATCCGCTAAAGTCAACAACAAAAACTTTTTGTTCCTTAACAGGGGTAATACGCTCTTTAACTTCCCTGTCGTCTTTAAGTATTGAATTCTGATAAAAACCTGGTTCAACCACCCTGAATATCGCTTTGTCTTTATTCTGTGCACTGACTGAAAAGAATACCGACAATAAAACACAAATTAAAGCCTGACATGATTTGTTTGCCATTGTTTGATTTTTTTAAATATTTATGGCTGAATTTAAACTTTTTTAAATTTCTGCAATATGATTTTTCACCTAAAATTTTACGATTTATATGCTTATTAGGAAGGACTATTTAATCCCTTTGCTGGTTTTTTTTCGTATTTCTGAACGCCTAACCATTTGAGAGCTTCATCTGTATCCTGAAAAAATTCCACTGTTGCTCCTCTGTTACGGGCGACGGTTTTAAAAAACGTTGTCAGCTCATCAGGCTTATACACCTTTAAGCAAATTGCCATTGTTAATCCGGCAAT
>CAZBCB010000521.1:0-1957 GCA_964489905.1 uncultured Bacteroidales bacterium | reverse complement strand
ATCATAGATATATAGCATGCCGTCGGCAGCAATTATTGATCCCTTGTTGTTCCAGCGCTGTTCCCACATCTTTTTGCCTGTGTTCCAGTCGATGCAGCACCAGTTACCGTTGCTGTTGCTGAGCCAGTTGGATCCGTAAATATACCCGTTAACGAGAACAACACCGCCATGGTGAACATCAAGGACATCGTCTGTCCATAATACCCTGGCGCTCTTTCCATCCTTCCCGATTTCTATCATCATACCACCGGTATTATAACCTCCGGTTACATAGACTCTGCCATCTTTGAACAAAGGAGTTACACATTTTATAAGGTCGCCCCCTTCCTTATTTATATGGGCAACTTTCCACAGGATCTCACCGTTTGAAACATCAACACCGAATACATGGCCCAGGGAAACATTGATAAGCATTTTTTTGCCTGCGTAGTTTACAAGGATTGGTGATACATAGCCAGGTTTGTCATTCAGGCTTGCTGATTTCCATATAAGCTTTCCGTTGGTTTTATCAAGGGCGATTGTCATGGTCTGCGGTCCGCCAGGCGAAAAATATACCTTATTGTCATCAATCAGCATTGCTTCGGCTATGCCCCAGGAGCCATAAGTGCCTTTATGGATTTCGCTTGCCTTATACGACCATATGATCTTCCCAGTCGTACCATCGATACATGCAAGGTCGCCGTATCCGCTGGTGCAGTATACCATGTTGCCTTCGACGGTAGGCGTTGCCCTGCTCTCGGGGTATGATTGGGTCCATGAACGGCCGAAGACAGTCTGCCACAAAATTTTACCCTTCATGTCAAGTGCAAAAAGGATATCATCGTTCCCCTTATTGCCTGTTGTATAGATTGTATTTTTTCCGAAGCTGACCGAGGAATTGCCCTTTGCCAGAGTAGTGCATGACCATAAAAGTGCAGGACCTTTTTCAGGCCAGGATTTTAAAAGTCCGGTTTCAGCCGATATCCCGGTTCTGTTTTCCTCGCGCCATTCGCTTATATCCTGCGCCACAACAGGCATTGAAATAACAGATAATAAGATTATTGACAAAGCAGCATTTTTCATGTTGTTGTATTTTCGTGATTAATGAATATAATTCAAAACTATTTAATTATGTGGTGATTAAGATAAAAGATCGTTGACCATTTTCTTAACGGCAAAAATCGTGCTTTTTTTTAAAATAAGGTAAGGGTGAGGCTTATAAAGATATGATAATTATTACTTTTTAACATTATCCGGCACGGGAAGAAGTCACTAAAAATAAAAAGTGTTATGAGCCTTATTTATATTATTAACAAACAACAGACAGTTACTGCATGCCATTAATTTTTTTTACTACTTTTGACCGATGGTGATGGAGTTCACCATAAAGTGTATAAGCTGATAACCCCTAATGGTATCTTGACAAGCAGTATTTTATGTTACCAATGATCTTTTTGCGGAATCCTTCTTTGTCACCATTCTATTCCACACTAAATTCTGAAAACAACATATCTCTAATATCTATTCTTTCAGAAAACCTTTTTGCTGTTAACCAGTTAACAGATCTATTAAGAAGAAATAGAACAAAATCAGGTAAACAACAGATAAAACGATTTCAGGTTGAAGAATAAATGAACAAAAAGATACATTTACCGGAAAACCATACCCGCTCTCTTTCTTCAAGTCTGATAGTTGTTGAGAAGTCTTTGCTGGAACTTGAAGATATGCTTCAGAAGGAAAGCATATCATGCTGCAATGTCCTGACTAAAGACGTTGATGAAAAAATTGTAACTGAAAATCTTACTGCTATTCAGGAAGCGAAGAGATATATTTGCGAACTTTCGGAAAAATATGGCACAACAAAGGAAGTTTTGAGTCTTCAGAGGGTTATCAACGCAAAACGTGCCAGAATATGGGAGATACTGTCTGACACTCTTTCAAAGAAAATAAAAGGTTACGGCGCTTTTCCGAAGAAGTA
>CAZBCB010000520.1:0-1970 GCA_964489905.1 uncultured Bacteroidales bacterium | reverse complement strand
AGAAAAATCCAGTCGTAAACCGGAATATTGTTTTTCCCCGGAACATATTTAAGTATTTCTTCGGCATACCTTACTGCTTCTTCTTCAGGATTTTCTTCCCCTCTTATTCGATGAATATTTGTACTGTCAATAGCAAGGGGGTTCAGAAAAAACTTATAAGCCGCACCATAATTACTTTCAGGATGATCAGCCGGCACACACCTCTCATCACACCAAAAAAAATGAACTTTATGCCAATTGATATTTAATCCATGAGTGTTGCGATGTGAGGCAATCCTCCTAAACCAGAGCTGAGGTGTACTGCCTCCGGAAAGAGCGATACTGACTTTTTCCTGCTTCTGTGCCAACCTGCCGATATGATCATAAAACTCACCAGCTAATTCCTCGGCCAATGCGTTGGGCGTTTCAAATATTTTTATCCGGACTTTCATGGTTATAGTTCACAATAAATTCCGTCATTTGTCAGATTTTTGCATGGGTATCGCCAGCTCATCCCTTCACCTTCTATAAGGTTATCTGCTTCAACAGGCCCCCAGGTTCCGGAGGGATAACCATATAAAGGTATCTCAGGTCTTTCTTTCCATGTGTTTATAACCGGGTCAACAATACCCCACGCAGTTTCAATGGCATCACCACGGATAAACAAGGTTGAATCGCCCTGCATGCAATCGAGGAGTAACCGCTGATATGCTTCAGGTATATATGTCTGTGCCAGTTGAGAATAATGAAAATCCATATTTACGTCCTGAACATTGAAACCCGAACCTGGCACTTTCATACCAAATTTCAATAAAATACCTTCATCGGGCTGAATACGCAGCACAAGCTGGTTTTCTGAATTACAGCGACTCTCATTAAAACAAAAGAGCTTGTGAGGTGTAGGCCTGAAATGTACAACAATTTCAGTTACTCTGGTTGGCAATCGTTTTCCTGTCCTTATATAAAAAGGAACCCCACCCCACCTCCAGTTGTCTACAAACAGTTTCAGAGCCACAAAGGTTTCGGTGAAAGAAACTGGATTTATGCCATTCTCTTCACGATACGCAGACAATTTTTTCCCATTCAATGTTGAAGCTGTATATTGTCCCCTTACAACATCCTTTACAACATCTTCCGGCTTTATGGGTCTTACAGACTGTAATACCTTTAACATTTCATTGCGAATGGCAGTTGAGCTAATTACGGTGGGAGGTTCCATGGCAACGAGAGTAAGCAGATGCAACAGGTGATTCTGAACCATGTCGCGCATGGCACCAACCTGATCATAATAATTTCCGCGATTCTCAATGCCAATGTTTTCAGCTGATGTTATTTCAATATGATGAATATAATTTCTGTTCCATAAAGGCTCAAAAATACCATTTGAAAATCGTGTTACCATGACATTCTGAACCGTTTCCTTTCCGAGATAATGATCGATACGGTATAACTGATCTTCGCTGAAATAATTATAGAGCAATCTGTTAAGCTCACGAGCCGATTGCTGATCATAACCAAAAGGTTTCTCAATAATTATTCTCCTCCAGGCACCATTGTCGCTTTTATTTAATCCCAGTGCAGCAAGGTTTTCCGAAATGGTAAGGTATAAACCAGGTGGTGTGGCAAGGTAAAAAATATAGTTGCCACCGGTATTATTCATTTCATTAATATTATCAAGTTTCTCTTTAAATTTTTTGTAATCCGAAACATCAGAAGTATCAAGAGTAATATAGTGTAATAAACGAAGAAAATTCGTTAGTTCGTCATCAGAGGTATGGTGGCCGCTGATTGATTTATACGTTTTATGCCGGAATGATTCATCAGTAAATTCTGTACGCCCTGCACCAACAATAATAAATCGTTCAGGTAAAAGATGCTGCCTGAATAATTCAAAAATGGCAGGCAATAACTTCCTGTGTGCCAGATCACCTGAAGCTCCGAAAATTACAAGTATATGGTTTTCAGGTTTTTTCATATCAGCCGTATCATTT
>CAZBCB010000519.1:0-2013 GCA_964489905.1 uncultured Bacteroidales bacterium | reverse complement strand
AAAGGCTTATAGAGATTTTTATTTAAAAAAATTAATTTAGTCGGTTAATAGTGATCCTTTATATAAAAACATCGAAACAAAGGCATAAGTTTTTAAAAGAAAACCCCGGAATCAAGTTACCTCCGCCGTTTTATGTTTATGAAACTTTCAACCTCAATTATCCTGCATTTTATGATAAAAGTAATGAGACTGCAAAATGGTTGGTTTCTTATTTCAGAAAATATTATACGCTTGAAAACATCAGTATTCTCGATTGGGGTTGCGGTCCCGGAAGAATCATCAGGCATTTGCCGGTATTGTTGGACAGTTCCTGCAGTTTCTATGGCACTGATTATAATAAAAAGTATATTACATGGTGCAGTAAAAACATACCTGGTGTTACCTTTTACGTAAATAACCTGCAGCCACCTTTACAGTTTATGGATAATATGTTTGATATAATTTATGGTATTTCAATATTCACCCATTTATCCCTGCAAATGCATTATGCATGGTTTAATGAACTAATCAGAATACTTAAGCCAGGTGGCATTTTATTTCTCACTCTTCAGGGAGAGGCATTCAGGATAAAATTATCAGCGAACGAAAAAAACCTTTTTGATGCAGGTGAACTTATCATGAAAGCAAACACAAAAGAAGGTCATCGAACCTTCAGTGCATTTCAGCCTCCTGTGTTTGTAAAAAAACTAATTGGAAAAAATGAACTGCTCGAACATGTTGCAGGAGAAATAAAAAACGGAAAGCCTGAACAGGATGTATGGATTATCAGGAAAAGCAGAGATACTGATTACTCCTGTAAGACTGATACCACAAACATTTCATGAGAAGGGGAAAAAATTTATTATCCCAAATTCGTTAATTGAAAGAATCAATTGAAGCATCCGGGTTTATGTGATTCCGTTGACTGATACCGGTTTGTCTTTATAACATACCGACAATTCAGGTTCGCCAAGTACATGTCTGATAGTATTAGAAATAATCTTACCGGTAATTTCTTTTTTTATAATGCACTACTGATGCCTTTCTGAGTCTTTCAGCAGCTTCTTCAGGATTGACGGGATTGATAATATTTCCTCCACCTGATTCAAAACCTGCAAGGTATTTAAGTTTGTCGGGCGAACGCATAGGAGGGTAAAATTCGGTATGGAAGTGAAAATGCTCATTATCGGGATTACCGTCTGTCGGAGCATTATGCAGCATCGTAATATTTGGAAACGACATATTATATAAATTGTCAAACTTTACAATAACCTGATGATGGATTTCGGCATAGGCTATTGTTTCCTCTTCTGTAAAATCGGTAATACGGGCTATATGCCTGCGTGGTACAATATAGGTTTCGTAAACAAACCGGGCAAAAAAAGGAATAAAAGCAACAAAAAGTTCGATCTGACATACAATACGTGTACCTTTTTTCAATTCTTCACGTAGTATTGCTTCAAGCAATCCCTCACCGTGGCTTTTTCTGTATGCTGAAAAAGAATCAAGCTCACGTCTGACAATGCGGGGCACAAACCCTGTTGCATATATCTGTCCGTGAGGGTGAGGGTTTGAAACACCAATAACTTTACCCTTATTTTCAAAAATGAGCACATTATCAATTTTTGGATGATTGCCCAGTTCGGCATATTCTTTTTTCCATAGCTGAACAACCTCTGATAATTCGGCTGCACTCATCTCAGCAAGCGTTATGTTATGCCGTGGTGAAAAACAAATAACCCTGCAGGTACCATGAACAGGTTCGACAATTTCAAATCCATCTTTATAATGCACATCAGGGGCATCCATGGAAAATGAAGCGAAATCATTGGTAAACGCATAAGGTTTTTTATAGTCGGGATTTTTTATTCCCGAAGCCCTTGTCACACCCGGACATAAATAACATGTAGGGTCAAATTCAGGCTCATGGTTATCTGAGGCTGAAACTGTTTCGCCCGACCATGGCCGTTCGCTTGTTGTTGCTGCCAGAATAACCCATTCCTGAAGCAACGGATGCCAGCGTCTTTCCCAGTT
>CAZBCB010000518.1:0-2029 GCA_964489905.1 uncultured Bacteroidales bacterium | reverse complement strand
GCCTAATCATCTCATCACTTGATTTTTTTTAAATTTCAGTAAATTTTTTATTTTTGCTTTTGCTTTCACTAAGGGGGTGCCTTAAATAACAGGCTGAGATTATACCCTTAGAACCTGATCCGGGTAATGCCGGCGAAGGGATATGGTGGACAATGCACAGCGCTGTCCCCGATAAATTCAGTAACATAAAAACAAAACAACATGAAGCAAGTAATTATTATTCTTGCATGGGTATCAGGTTTTGGATACTTACATGCACAGTTCGCAATTACGGGGACTGTAAAAGACCATGAAGGAAACCCGCTTACCGGTGCCAACGTTATTGTAAAGAATACTTATTGGGGTACTGTTACCGACCAGCAGGGTAAATTTTATCTGAAAGGATTAAAAGCCGGAGAATACACATTGCAGGTATCATTTATAGGATTTGAACCTGCTGAGAAACATGTTATCTTAAATAACAACATGACAATTGATTGGGTGCTGAAAACATCATCCATTATGGGAGATGAAGTGATCATTTCGGCAATAAGGGCAACACAGAAGACACCTGCAACATACAGCATTATTCATGCTGAAAAGCTGGCAGGTATTAATCTGGGCAAAGACCTGCCCTATCTGATTGCTGACCAGCCTTCGGTGGTTGTAACTTCCGATGCAGGCAACGGAGTGGGATATACAGGGCTCAGAATCAGAGGCAGCGACTTAACGCGCATTAATGTGACAATAAACGGCATCCCAGTAAATGACCCTGAATCACATTATGTTTTTTGGGTTGACCTGCCCGATTTTGCCAGTTCGGTTAACAGTATGCAGATTCAACGTGGTGTGGGCTCATCAACCAACGGTGCAGCCGCCTTCGGAGCATCCATTAATATAGAAACCGATGCAATCAAAAGAAATCCGCATGCCGAAATTAGCAGTTCCTATGGTTCGTTTAATACATTCAAAAATACTATAAAATTAGGGACAGGCCTGTTAAATAATCACTGGTACCTCGACGGAAGAGCTTCTGTAATAAAATCCGACGGTTATATTGACAGGGCCAGTTCTGATTTAAAATCAGTTTATCTGCAAGGTGGCTATTCCAGTGAAAGAACAATGGTTAAAGCAATTGCATTCAGTGGAATTGAGCATACTTACCAGGCATGGTATGGCATTGATGCAGAGACCATGAAAACATCACGTACCTTTAACTGGGCTGGTGCAATATTTAACAGTGACGGCACCCTTAGTTTTTATGACAATCAGGTTGATCATTATCAACAAGACTATTATCAGATACATTTCTCACAGCAAATAGCATCTTCATTCGCCGTAAACCTGTCAGGCCATTACACATACGGCAGAGGTTACTATGAAGAATATAAGCAGGACGAACCTTTTGAGAATTACGGACTTAGCCCTCTGTATTTCGGACAGGACAGTGTATTTAATGGTGAAACATTTTCAGTTTTTTACCATGATACAGTAAGAACAACTGACTTAATCCGCCGTCGCTGGCTTGATAATCATTTTTACGGTTTTACCTATTCTTTGCATTATCAGTTACCAAAATTTGATTTGTTGTTCGGGGGCGCCTTTAACACTTATTCAAATGCAAGGCATTTTGGCGAAATTATATGGGCTGAATATTCAGTCGATGCTGAAAAAAACCATATATACTATGACAATACAGCAGATAAAACCGATTTTAATTCTTTTTTAAAAATGGTTTATACACCTTATGAACGTATTAGCTTATATGGAGATATTCAGTACAGGAATATTAATTATCAGGTCGCCGGCACTGAATCAGGATCAGATACAATTAATATAAGTGAAGCCTTCCATTTTTTTAATCCAAAAGCCGGTATAACCTTTGCATTGAATGAAAATATTACACTATATGCCTCATATGGTGTAGCCAACCGTGAACCCATCCGTGATGACTTTATTTATGCCCAGCAGGGTGAAAGGCCAAAACATGAAACCCTTTCCGATTTTGAAGCAGGCATCCGCAAAAAAGACAGCAAATACATGATTTCCG
>CAZBCB010000517.1:0-2031 GCA_964489905.1 uncultured Bacteroidales bacterium | reverse complement strand
TAACCTATTTTATTAACATTTCGTAAACTAATATTAAATGAACCATATAAACCCTTATAAGCATGAAAAGAATTGTTTTTCTTACAATATTGTTCTTGGCTGGTATTAATCTGTGGGCACAGGAAATAAATTACGAGATCAAAGTCAATAACCAAAATGAAATAAACATAATAGTTACCAAAGGAACCCCTCCTTTTAGTTTTTATATTATGACCAACGATCCTTTGCATGGCGATATTATCAAGGAATCGGGGCCAATTGGCAAAGGTGAATTTACTTTTAAAGATATTCCGCCTGGCAAGTATTTCATAAAAATTACAGATAAAAATGGAATGATGGCAGGCAAAAGTGTCGAAATAAAACTTGAAATAACGGAATAATCATTTTGAAAATCATTTAAAAGCAACATATGAAAAAGATTTACCTGGTTTCACTGCTGGTATTTATTTTTTCAGTAACCGGACTGAAATCACAAACTGTCACCTTCAGTAGTAAAAATGTTACATGCTTTGGTGGAAATGATGGCGAAATCACTATGCAACTTAGCGGAGGTTCTTCTGTTTACCTCTACATCTATTATAAAATGTTTCAGACATCAGTTGGCGATACCTTTGGGCCAACTAACGATTTAAGCCATACTTTCACATCACTTGACTCAGATATCTATATTGCTTTCGTAAGAGATACAGTGTCAGGATTAATTCTGGGCGCTACCTCTATCACATTAACACAACCCAATCAGCTGAATGCAACTATTTCATCAACCAACATATTTTGTTACGGAGCCAATGATGGCACAATCACATTAAGTAATCCGCTGGGAGGTCATGGTAATTATGAATACTTTATAACCGGCCGGCCATGGCAATCTTCAGGTAATTTTACCGGACTCGGTCCCGGAAGTTATTCTGTTCAAATTCGGGATGCTGATTACCCTGGCTGTGTAAGAATATTAGATCCAAACCGGGTAATTACAGAATTACCTGAATTATCCGCAACGGTTAATTCCACTAACCTTACCTGTAACGGATCCAATAATGGTTCTATTACCATTTCCAGTCCTACTGGCGGCTCCGGAAATTATCAATATTCAATAAACGGAGGTGCCAGCTGGCAGTCATCAGGAAATTACACCAATCTTGGTGCAGGTACTTATGATGTCCGCATGAGAGATGCAACATATACATCATGTGTCAAAATACTAAACGGGAGCCTTGTTATTTCCCAGCCGGCTGTTTTAAGCGGAGGAACAATTACTGTTCTGAAAGCACTTACCTGTTACGAAGGCAGTGATGCTATTCTTCAGGTAAATCCATCCGGTGGAACGGCCCCCTATACTTACCTGTGGTACTATGACGACCCTGTTCCGCCATCAAGTTATGTCAGCACAGGTGTTACCACCCAAACCTTTAATTCAGCCAGCCGTGGCGGATACCGTGTAAGAGTGAATGATGCAAATAATTGTGGTCCGGTATTCAGTACAACATTGTCATTTATTGAACTGGTTAATGATAGTGTCCCATTGCCACTAACAGTTTCCGCTACATCAACTCCGGCATGTGACGGGCAAAATAATGGTACCATCACAATTACCGGGTCAGGTGGCTGGACTCCTTTTAATTACTATATTATCGACGGATCCAATGACACTACCGGCCCACAGCTTGCCAACCTTTTCGGCTCACTTTATGCAGGAACTTACGAACCATGGATAACAGACCGTAAAGGCTGTACTAAAAAAGGCAGCAATGTTACAGTAACTTCAGTTCCTCCTCCTACTGCCAATGCAGGGCCTGATGGTTCTACCTGTTCAATCACAGCTTATACCATAAGTGGTGCTTCGGCGACCAATTATACTTCATTGATGTGGAGTATCATCTCAGGAAGCGGTTCTCTTACAAATGCAAATACTTTAACTCCTACTTATACACCCGTTCCCGCCGATGCAGGAACTACCGTTGTACTGCGTCTTACTGCAAATGGTAACGCCCCCTGCGCTTCAGTTACCGATGATATGAATCTTACCGTTGT
>CAZBCB010000516.1:0-2040 GCA_964489905.1 uncultured Bacteroidales bacterium | reverse complement strand
TATTTTGATAGTCTTTTTATTAAAAACAAGTAATTCAAAATTAATAAAATATGTCTATACTGGAAACAATTGGTTCTTATATTTTACATACAAATGAAAAAGCTAATAAGTAACCCGTTTCAGGTATTAATTTTTGCAATAATCTCAAATTCGTCAATTGAGAAAATCAATTGACGAATTGAATTTAATCCGGAAAAACAACTCAGCTGTTCATAAGCCTTATTTCCCGTAACACTGATAGTAGCTTAAAATAATTTTCAGGGATGAATTATTATGATGATTCTTTTTTCTTAACCCGATTATAAATATTTTTACGTTCTTAAAATAAAATATGCTTTTTCCTTGTTTTATAAACGAATAATAATAAAATATTGCATTCTGGTGTTATCAAGTGTCATAAAAACAATAAAAAAGGTTATTCTGTCCTTGTTACTGCTTACAATTGTGTCATGCAGTACGCATAAGAATACTGCCCTTACCAGGGGATATCATAACCTTACAGCAAAATACAATGTTCTGTTTAACGGCAAGGAAAGCTATTATAAAGGATTAAGAAACATGGAAGAGAATTTCAGGGACAATTATGCCGAAATTCTCCCTGTTTTTCAGTATGGCGATCCTGCTGTGGCAAAATCCATCAGTGGTGATATGGACAGGACGGTTAAGAAATGTTCAAAATTAATTAGTCTTCATTCTATTACTGTAAAGCCTAAAGTTAAAGACACAAAAACAATCAGTGACAGAAAACGTGAATATTTCAACAAGAAGGAATACAACCGTTATGTTGACGATGCTTACCTGCTTATGGGTAAAGCCCATTTTCACAAGCATGATTTTGGGCTTGCTGCTGAGACTTTCAGGATATTAATTAATGATTTTAAAAATGAGCCTGTGGTTTATGAAGCCCAGCTCTGGCTTGCAAAGGTTTATTTAGAAAACAAAGATTACAAGAACACCGAGGAGCTTTTAAGTTTGTTGTTATCAAAAGAGAAATTTCCTAAAAAACTAAAGGTTGAATTATATTTAACTTATGCTGATTTTTATCTGAGGCAGAATATTTTTCAGAGTTCTGTTGAATATATTGAAAAAGCATTGTTGCTGAAAATGCCGAAGAAACAAAAAACGCGTTGCACTTATATTCTGGCTCAGTTATATGAAAGAACAGTTAATCCGGGAAAAGCCACTGATGCATACAGCCGGGTTATAAAAATGAATCCGCCTTATATAATGGCATTTAATGCACATATTAACCGTGCGCTTACTTTTCAGCAGGGTTCAGGCAGATCGGAAGAGATAGAATCTGAACTCAATAAAATGCTAAAGGACGAAAAAAATGCTGATTATCTCGACCAGATATATTATGCGCTTGGTAACCTGGCTTATAAGGAAGGGAACAAGCAAAAAGCCATAATGCAATATAAGAAATCAATACAACATAGTACGCAGAATACAGACCAGAAAGCAAGAACTTATCTGACCCTTGCGAATTTATATTACGACGAACCTGATTATGTTAATGCACAGGCTTATTATGACAGTACCGTTGCTTTGATTGACCCGTCTTTTAAGAATTATGATGTTATTTACGCCAAATCATTAAATCTTACAAAGCTTGTTACAGAAATTAATACATTTAAACTCGAAGACAGCGTACAGAAGTTGTCAAGGCTCAGCGAGCCGGAGTTACTTGCCAAAATTGATAAAATCATTCAGGATGTGCGGCAGGAAGAAGAACGTAAAAGACAGGAAGAAAACGAACGTATGCTGAATGAACAATATGGGAGAGAGTTGCCTGATCAGAATTATCAGGCTTCATTTAACCCCGTCACGGGCGCTAAATGGTATTTTTATAATGACGCAGCCAAAAACATGGGGTATAAGGAGTTTAAAGCCAAATGGGGAAACCGCAAACTCGAAGACCACTGGCAGAGACAAAACAAGGCTGTAACCATGTTTGTTTCAGGAAATGAAACAGAGGAGGAAACCTCAAAAGAAACGGCCAGTGAAAAAGAGAGTGATAACAAAAGCCGTGAATATTAT
>CAZBCB010000515.1:0-2052 GCA_964489905.1 uncultured Bacteroidales bacterium | reverse complement strand
AATAGACTACTGGGCATGGGATTCGGATTATAATGGAAATTATTCTGTTATACTATTCCGTAAATTTTTAAACATTGTTTTTACATTTGGATTGCAAAGTATTAAGGGTGAGATAGATGTAGAAAATAACAATGTTTATGAAATACATAAGCATCTGGGAGCCAGGATCATTCAGGAGCTTCAACTGGATAACAATAAGAAAAGATTAATCATTGAATACCTGGATAACAAAATTCTGGTCAGTTGATACAGTTTTTCCTGCATAAAAGCCAATTTATACTTTATCAGTAGTTTGCGTATGTTCATAAAAAGAATTTTTGACATTGTTATTTCATTTACCGGATTGCTGGTATTAATTCCTTTAATAATAATAATAGCTGTCTTAATATTAATAACTGATCGGTGGCCGGTTTTTTTCTGTCAGAAAAGAATGGGAAAAGATGGAAAACCGTTTGTATTATATAAATTCCGCACTATGAAGGTGCTTCATTCGGCAAAAGAAGGTATCTTTGAACCTGGAAATAATACCAGAACCACAAAGCTTGGAAAATTGCTCAGAAAAACAAAAATTGATGAATTGCCTCAGCTATATAACGTACTCATAGGTGATATGTCATTGGTTGGACCCAGACCGGAAGTTGAAAAATGGATAAATGTATATCCCGAAAGATGGGAAAAAATACTCAAGGTTAGACCCGGAATTACTGATAGTGCATCTGTAATTTACAGAGACGAGGAAAAATTATTATCAGCCTCAGAAGATCCGGAACAGACATATAAAAAAGTAATTCTTCCACGAAAACTTGATTTGTATGAAGAATATGTTGACAAACACACATTCTTTGGCGATATAAAACTGATAGTAAAAACGCTAATTGCAATCTTTAACTTTTAAACAGATGATTTTCAAAAACATACCTTTTTCCAAGGTGCCGCTGGCTGGTAATGAACTAAATTACATAACCGAGGTGCTTAATAGTGGCTGGCTGACAACTTCAGCAAAAGCCCACGAATTTGAGAAGCGGTTTTCCGAATTTGTAGGAGCAAAATATGCGTGTGCCGTAAATTCTTGTACCTCAGCACTGCATCTTGCTGTTGAGGCCATAGGAATTCAACCCGGAAATAAAATTATTGTTCCTTCGCTCACTTTTACAGCTTCTGCCGAAATAATCAGGTACATTGGTGCTGACCCTGTTTTTACCGATGTGGAATACGAAACAGGGCTTATCACACCAGAAATACTGGAACAAACTATTTCCAGACATCCTGAAGTGAAAGCACTGATTCTGGTGCATTATGCCGGCCAGGCAGCCTGCATGACCACAAATGATAATAAAGGAATACTTGATATATGCAGAAAAAACAATATTGCACTGATTGAAGATGCCGCACATGCGTTTCCTGCAAAATACGGCAATAAATATATCGGTTCATTTGGCATTGCTACCTGTTTCAGTTTTTATGCAAACAAAACAATAACTACAGGTGAAGGAGGTATGCTTGTGACCGATGATGAAAGGATATATAACAGGGTAAAAGTAATGCGTTTGCATGGTATCAACCGTGACATCTGGAACAGATTTACCGATAAAAAAGCTTCATGGGAATATGATGTGGTTGCTGCTGGTTTTAAATACAACATGCCTGACATAAATGCAGCTATCGGTATTGCCCAGCTTGAAAAAGCTGAATACTTCAGAATGCAGCGGCAAAGATGTGCTGAGTTATATATGAGCCAGCTTTCAGCCCTACCAATGATTGACCTGCCGAAATGTACCGGTCCTTTTGAAAATCATGCATGGCATATTTTCCCTATTATTATTAAACCTATGTCCGCTGTAACAAGAAACAATTTTATAAAGCTTATGGCTGAGGCAGGAATAGGTACTTCGGTTCACTATAAACCGCTTCACCGTATGACCTATTATAAGGAAAGATACAATCTGATACCCGAAGATTTCCCAAACACAGAAAAAATATGGGCTGGTACTGTCTCACTTCCCATTTATCCTGAACTTTCTGATGAACAAATAAATTACATCTGCAAAAAAA
>CAZBCB010000514.1:0-2054 GCA_964489905.1 uncultured Bacteroidales bacterium | reverse complement strand
AGCCGCATCATCCGCAGCCACCTGTTTATTCCCGATCCCCGCAGAGGCTGGAACAGGTTTGCCTATAAAAAAGCCGTTGAATTAATTAAAAAACATAACATTAAAACAATAATTACTGCCAGTCCTCCTCATTCATCCCAGCTCATAGGACTTAAACTGAAAAAAAAGTTTAAACTGAAATGGATTGCTGATTTGCAGGACCCATGGACTGATATTTATTATTATAATCAGCTCTGCCATTCTTTTATATCTTCTGCAATTGATGCTTATTATGAACGTAAAGTTTTAATTAATGCCGATTTTATAATAACCGTAAGTCAATCCATTAAAGAGATCTTCATCAGAAAATCAGATAAAATCAATCCACAGAAAATTCATGTTATACCTAACGGTTACGATGAAGACGATTTTAAAAGCATTCCTGAAACCAGAAATGATTCATTTCTGATAACTTACACCGGAACAATGAATGATGATTATTACCCTATAGATTCTTTTTTAACAGCTTCAGCAAATGTTGCAGCAAAAGGAAGTAAGATATTTCTGCGTTTCGTGGGCAAAATATCTCCTTTGGCAAAGCAAAAAATTGAAAATACCTCAGGCATTAATTATGAATTCATCGATTATGTTCCTCATGAAGAGTCATTAAAATATCTGATACAGGCTGATGCCTTACTGCTGATTATCCCAAACATTCAGCAAAATGAAGGCATTCTTACAGGAAAATTGTTCGAATATTTGGGCTCAGGCAAAAAAATAATTGGTATTGGCCCTTCACACGGAGATGCTGCAAAAATCATCAACGAATGTAATAGCGGTAAAATGTTTGATTATAATAATGTCCCGGGAATTGAGAAATTTATGGAAGAAATTATCACTAATAAACAATTTGTACCCGATTGGGAAAAAATAAACAGATATTCAAGGAAAAGCCAGGCTCTTGAAATAGCAAAACTTATTGAATTCTGAAAACTTATTAAAACACATCTATACTGAAATTCGCAGTTCGCTGCTATGCACGCCTGTTACTAATCGTTTTGCTGAAATGTATTTTTATACCAGTTAATTGTTTCTTCAATTCCTTTTCTGATTGTTGTTTTAGGTGTCCATCCAAGCCGCTGGTGAATTTTTTCAATATCAATTGACCTTCTTCTGACATTATCGATGTCTCTTTCAGGCACATATTCTATCTTTATTCCTGGTATAATTTCACCAATAATTGAAGCTAATTTATTTACTGAGGTTTCCGTTGATGTTCCTATATTAAAAACCTCACCCAGTGCCATTGGATGAATGGCAGCCAGTATTGTCGCTTCAATGGCATCGTTAATGAAGGTGTAGTCGCGTGTTTGTTCACCGTCGCCAAAAATCATCAAAGGTTTTTTATTCAATGCATTATGAATAAATTTGCCCATAACACCACAATAAGGATTGTTAGGCGTCTGGCCATAGCCATACACATTTGAATATCGCACGACGGAGGCAGGGATACCATAATTCCGGAAATAAACCTCAACAAAATGCTCACCAAGTAGTTTAGTTGCCGAATAATTACTGAGTATGTTTTTCGGACTGTCCTCACGTGAAGGAAGCCGGGTTGAGCTTCCATATACTGAACAGGAAGACGTATAAATAAATCTTTCGAAATGAGGAAGGTCGTTATGCCTTAATACTTCTAATATTTCAAGCGTACTCTGTCCGTTAACAGCCAGATGACCAAACGGATCGGTGCTTGATACTGAAATCTGCTTGCAGGCAAGATGGAAAATATAATTTGCTTCTTTAAGCAATGGTTCCATGGCTTGCCTGTCAAGCACTGAAAAATTGTAAAATCTTACTTTTTTAATTAAATCCCCCAATACTGAAGGATGACTATTTGAACAGTCATCCACAATTATAATTTCACTATTATACTTTTCTAAAAGGGTTTTAATTAAATTATGACCTATAAATCCTAATCCTCCTGTAATGAGAACTTTCTTTTTTAAGCCATTAAAATTCAAAATACCCCTCATCATTGAAAAAACTAACGATATAAAACTACCACTTAATTT
>CAZBCB010000513.1:0-2057 GCA_964489905.1 uncultured Bacteroidales bacterium | reverse complement strand
ACTCGATATGTCAATAGAAACAATATGTTTTAATATTGATTGTGTATCTATGGACTAATCCCTGTTTAAACTACAACTGATCATCAATTTTTCTCAATTAATACGGTATAATTTAATCTGCCACCTGATATTTTCAGCATATAAATTCCTGCAGGAAAATCGGAAATATTAACTTTTACAGTTTTATTTATCTGCCGGATATTTACGTTTTCTTTATAAACGACTCTGCCTTCAAGAGTTGTTATTTCAGTTACATACTGGCCTGGTTCTGCATTAATAAATTCAATAGCAAACTCACCGTAGGAGGGATTCGGATATACATTGACCTGCATGGATTTATGCAATTTATCATTAATTGCATCGCATATTGGTGGTACTACTTCAACGGTGTCATAAAACTTACAATCATTTACAGAAGTAACGGTTACACTATAAACGGCCTGAACAAGTGCAGGAACAGTTATTGTTTGTGTGGTTGCTTCAGTTGACCACAAATACTCAGCCCATCCATCACCGGCATCAATAACTAAAGTATTATCATCACATGTAGGCTGTGCGAATTCTTTTATGTGATAGTCCGGGAAGGTATCACACTGGTTTTTACAGGTGATTGCTATGGTATCATAAAACCTGCAACCATTTTCTGATGTAACAACAACATTATATAATACTTCCCCGCCAACCGGTACTGTTATTGTCTGAGTTGTGTCATTTGTTGACCATAAGTATCCGGCCCATCCATCACCGGCATCAATTAATATGGAATCTTGATCGCAAAATGGTTCATCAACAGGCATGATATGATATTCAGGGAAAGTATCACACGGATTAAACAGGTTTATGTCATCAAGATACAATACACTACCAATTTCACCACTTTTCCCATCACCCTGCATGAAATAAATAGAAGTGCTGAACAGAAGGCTGACGCTGGTTATCTGAACTCCCTGCGGATACGTTAAGGGTATCTGAAACTGCTGATATTCATTGGCAGGCAATAATGTCATTCCAAAGGGATAGGTATTTTGTTCATTATCAGATAATAAAACGTATACTATAGCAGTATCATTTAAAAGAGGAATAAACTTATAGTAACCTGTTAAAAGAGTCGGATTAAAATCAATATCAAAAGAAGTAATGCCTTCTCTGAAATCAAAAGATCCGGAAAACGGCATGGCAAATCCAACTACAATAGCATTTGATCCTGAATCAGAAGGCATCATGGTCTGGATACTTTCAATGCGCATGGCATAATTTCCGGAATGTGCATCTGCTGTGGCAGTGACAGAAGTATCACCTCCGAACAGATAGGCAAACAAATTTGATGTCATCCATTGGGCTGGTTCAGAATATCCCGACTGTTCCCATATTTCAAAATCAGCATTCGGAATCGTATCCGTTGTACCCCCAAGCCAAATTGAATCAACAAGTAACCATGAGCCCACCTTGGGATTATCAGGATTGGTGCAGGCAAAAGCAATAATAGCTGTATCCGGCGTATCAGCCATAGTATTAATTGCCCATTTCTTCTTTGCATAAGTAGCCTGCGATCCTTTCAATGAATATATATTCTGGCCAATAATAATACCTGCTTTTTTGAAAGACACCAGTACTATTGCACTATCTTCCGGAGCCAGGTTATATTTAAAATAGCCAAATAAAGAATCGGGCGAACCTGAAACAGGAAATCCGCCCTTAAACAAAAGTGTATCGCTTACATTCCCCCCGGCATAAGATCCCATACAAAAGGCATATCCTGCCATTGTATCGTTATCTGCTACTATTGATGTAAGCCTTAGAGCATATTTACCACTATAACTGTCTGTATCGCTGATTGCAGTTGCTGTGTTAGTTATAAATGACTCCATATTACCTGTATTCCACGATACCGGTTCTTCATATAAAATACGGCTTTCCCAATTTTCAAAGCCACCATTGGGTACATACTGAGCTAAAGCGTTATTTAGCATCAGATAAACTAAAAAGATAGCAATTAAAATTTTACTTTTCATAATTTTAAGTTTTTGAATTAATATTACATGTAACCAATAATTAAT
>CAZBCB010000512.1:0-2086 GCA_964489905.1 uncultured Bacteroidales bacterium | reverse complement strand
TTTAGAATAAAATGTGCTGATTCTTTATGATCAACTTTGGGAGCAATTATGTAAGCTCCATGTGAATTCTCAGCTCCTTCAATTTTAATATATTTTTTATATGTGCCGGCTTCAGGATAATTAAACCAGAGAAAACCAAAACTATCCCCATCAGGGTCAGTAGTATTAAAGGCATCTAAAATAAATCCCTGTCCTGATTTTACTGTGATTGTATCAGCATGGCTTAAGACAATAACGGGATTATGGTTAGCTTCTTCGTATGATTTAACGCACCAGTCCATTCTGGCAGCAAAATCATTCTGGAAATCTTCTCTCCATCGCCATAGTGTAACTTTGTTATCTTTGAATGTCTGAGTATCCGGTTTTACCGTTCTTCCATATTCGGCTGAAATATATGGGGTGTAGGTATCCTCGGCATTTGTCCATATTTTTCTTGTTTCGGGCTCGGATGGCACACCCGAACTTCCCTTATTCTGGATTGTAAACTCAGGTTTGTATAATTCGTATCTGCCGCCCCAGCCACCACATTCAGGGTGATCAGGTATGTTCAGCCCATTCGGTAACAGTGATAACCATGACGGGGTGTCGCCTTCCATACCCCATGCTACATCGGGATAAGCAGCGCCAAGTGGACCGTGATTTTGCTGAATATTCTCTGTAAGCCATTCGTTGCTGATCACTTTGTTGTTGGCTCCCTTAAAAACACCGTTTATTGCACTCCAGGTAGCACTGCCATAGTCATCTCCGGGGCTTACAATATAAAAAAGTCCAGGGAAGTTATTTCTGATCCAGATACCACTGTCATCCTGATCGGAAATAGCATATACCCGAAGTTTCGCAATAAGCTTTTCCAGTTCTTTTTCGTTTTTTGTGTGTCTTAGTTTGAAAAGTGCCTGAGCCAAGGTATTCGAACCTCCCCAGATACTGATCCACAAAGGGCGTTCGTCACTTTTTTCCAACTCACTGATTATCCATTCCGAACCTTCGGAGTCTTTTTTCATGCCAACTCCCTGCATCCCATATTCAGCAATACCACTTTTAACAAGTACATAAAGTGCATCGGATTTTGGAAAAGATGGATCGTGCTTGGCAAGATTGGGTTGTACCTTTTCGTATGCCTTTATTACCTTTACGATTGATTCTGGATGTACTGAAGTCTTTTGCCAGCATGAGGTGGTGGCTATAAGACCTCTGATATCAATATTATTGGAATAAAGAAGCAACCGGACCATAGCTTGTGTATCATCAGGATCTGCTTCAATATCGGTAAGTACAATCAGCCTGTTTTTCTGAATTATCTGTCCATATATTGAACCAATTGTCCCGAAAAGTATGATAGTGAAAAAAAAGTGTCTCATGTTATAATGTCTGCTCATTAAATTATCAGCCTTTTCATTTCAAATTTAAATTAAAGGTATTAAAATCGTAGCATTTAATTGAATAAACCCAGATTCTTCAATTGATTTTTTCCTTTAGAAAAACTTTTTTTTCATAATTGTTTGTGCCATCATATTTTGGCATGGTTGTTTCAATTGATGAATCTGGGTTTATTTAAAATATGGTTAATAATTTGGTTCGTTTTATAAAAATAATCATCAACCATGACGGCAATTAATATCACTGACTGTCAGTGCAGTAAAATCATTTTCCCAGATTCTGCCATCCCATCACCTATATTTATCTGATAAAAATATACGCCGTTTGCAAGATTGTGCCCGTAAGCATTTGTTCCGTCCCATTGAATTGTATGCGTTCCAGCCGGTTTGGTTTCATTAAGCAAGACTTTTATTTGTTCACCTGAAAGATTTAATACAGTAATAGTTATATTCGATTCTTTATGCAGGGTATATTTTATTTCGGTCAACCCTCTAAAAGGATTGGGGTAATTCTGAATTAAGGCATCACTATTACTGAATGTTTTTTTATTCAGGATGGCAGTTTCACTACTGTATTCACAGGCGCCAATATCCCAGGTTGTATTTTGGGGACGGCTTATTCCGTAAATATCTTTACGGATATCAATGCCATATAAATCCTGAAATGTCTGAAAAACCCCGTAAGTTATCCCTTTCCCTATTGCAGGGGA
>CAZBCB010000511.1:0-2121 GCA_964489905.1 uncultured Bacteroidales bacterium | reverse complement strand
TTTGTTCCTATGGGTTTAAAACAAACCAGACCAATTAAGCCGGATATACTTATAGCTGAATCAGTGACAGGTAGACCGGAGGAAACCAATTTCTTTGCCCATGGTTATATCTATGGTAACCGGCATGTTTATATAACACCTGAACCATTGAATTAATATGTATTCTTTACAATATCCTATCTTAATAGAATGAAAAATAACCCGCCTTTGATTACGTGTAATTTAATTCCATGACTGAAATAACTCAACTGTTTTTATTTAAATTGATGGAATTCAGAAACATGCAGTGTTTAAGAGTGTATTTTGACTAAAAAGTGATTATAGATTTTTGATTTTTATTTATATTCGATACATGAATGCCAGACAATTTTGTAACCCCAGCAAAATCAAAATTAGAAGTTTAGTTCATAATATGTGTTGTATTAAAGACAAGTCAATATTTACCGGTTAAATAATAACAACAGATAAACTGAAATAAAAAAGTAAAGATTAGTTGTTAATTTTAATGAAGCCAAAATGCATAACAAACTATTAAAATTCAGCACCGTACTCCTGTTGGGATCGGTGCTAACGGGGTTACAGGCGCAAACAAGCGTTAATGCCGCAGGCGGCAATGTTTCGGGCAGCGGAGGCTCGATAAGATTTTCCATTGGACAGGCTGTTTATACAACCAACATCGGTACAGGTGGTTCTGTTATACAAGGAGTGCAGCAACCATATGAAATATCAGTGGTAACAGCTGTTAAAGAGGCCAGAGGAATTAATCTCACAGTATCGGCTTATCCAAACCCAGCTGTTAGTTGCCTTACATTGCAAGTGAACTGCTGTGAATTTTCGGATTTACACTATCAGCTTTATGATATGCAGGGTAAACTTATACAGGAGGAAAGAATTACGGGTCCCCGGACCAATATTGTTATGGAAAATCTTTTACCTGCCACATATTTTTTAAAAATAATCAAGGAAAAAACCGAATTCAAAACATTTAAAATTATTAAAAACTAAGGAGGAAAGAACGATGAAAAAAACTTTTTCGCTTATACCGGCTTTATTTTTATTATTATCAGCAAATGTTTTTACCCAGGCTCCTGATAAAATAAGCTATCAGGCAATTATCCGCAACAGCAGCAACCAACTTGTTACAAATCAACAGGTCGGAATTCGAATAAGCATCCAGAAGAAAACCATGGGGATTCCGCCGAGCTATATGAACGTGTATGTTGAAACGCATACAGCAAGCACCAATGAAAATGGGTTGGTTTCTTTGCAAATTGGCGGCGGTACGGTTACCGGCGGTGTATTTGCCGATATTGATTGGTCGGATGGCGAATATTATATCAAAAGTGAAACTGATCCAACCGGTGGAACAAACTATACAATTTCAGGCACTACCCAGCTATTGAGCGTGCCTTATGCTTTGAACGCCAAAAATGTGAAAAAATATAAAGTTGGCGATTTTGCCCAGGGTGGTATTGTATTCTGGGTTGATGAAACAGGACAGCATGGCCTTGTTTGTTCTAAAGAGGATCTGGATGGAGGCAATGGTATCCAATGGTATAATGGCAGTTTGGTTTATACAGAAGCCAGAGGTGATGGAATTTATGCCGGGGAAATGAACACTATGCTGATTATTGCCAAACAGGGTTATAATTCAAATGACTATGCTGCAGGGATTTGCGCAAATTATAAGGTTGTACAAAACGAAGTTGCCTATGGTGACTGGTATCTTCCCTCGATCAAGGAATTAAGATTAATGTATGACAATAAGGCAGCAATAAATGCTACTGCAATATTGAATGGAGGTGCAGTTTTTTTCGAAGATAAGTATTGGAGTTCCACTGAGTTGGATACCAACGGAGCATATTATACAAACTTTCAAAGTCCAATTTATGGCATCTCCGGAAAAGCTCAGAAATATAGAGTTCGTGCCATTCGGGCTTTTTAGCAATCTGTCGCCAAAGCCATTTACCTTTGGAGCGGTTAGTTTTGAAAAAACTTGTTCATGAATCATATTTTAACGATGTTAAGTTGGAGGAAGAGAGGCTGTTCTTTCAACTGATGTTCCTTCGGGGTTAGCCCGGTTGAATTTGTTAATTTATGGTACTTCGGATAAAACTTTTT
>CAZBCB010000510.1:0-2125 GCA_964489905.1 uncultured Bacteroidales bacterium | reverse complement strand
ACTGACACCGCTTACTGGAACAACAAATTAGACAGCTATACCGAAACCGACCCAATATTTACAAGCAGTCAGGCAGCAAATATTACAGCAACAGATATTACTAATTTGAGTAATCTATCAGGCGTAAACACAGGCGACCAAGACCTTAGTGCATTTGCAACCAAAACCGCTTTAGGCGATTCAACAGCACAAGTACGCAGCGAGATACCTGATGTAAGTGGATTTTTAACTGCTGAAACCGACCCTGTATTTACCGCATGGGACAAAAGTTATAATGATTTAACCAATAAACCCACCGCTATAAGCGATTTTACAATGAATGCAAACTCTCAAAAAATAACTAATGTAGCTAATCCTACAGATGCTCATGATGCTGCCACAAAAGCTTATGTTGATGCTTTAAAAGCTTATGTTGATACTTTATTAGCTAGAATAGAAGCACTTGAAGAAAAAGACCTATTAAATAATGGATTTACTGACCCAAGAGACGGAAATCATTACAATACTGTAAAAATCGGCAACCAAATATGGATGGCAGAAAACCTGAAATATTTGCCAAGTGTGGTAGGTCCCGGTACTGGTTCGCAAACAACACCATATTATTATGTTTACGGTTATAACGGTACAACTGTAGCAGAAGCCAAAGCAACAGCCAACTACACCACCTACGGCGTATTATACAATTGGTCAGCGGCAATGAATGGTGCAGCAAGCAGCACAACCAACCCAAGCGGTATTCAGGGTGTTTGTCCTACAGGTTGGCATTTACCAAGCGATGCCGAGTGGACAGAATTAACCGATTACCTTGGCGGAACAAGCGTTGCCGGTGGGAAACTTAAAGAAACCGGAACTACGCATTGGACAAGCCCAAATACCGGTGCAACCAACGAAACTGGTTTTACAGCTCTTCCGGGTGGCGACCGTGACAGTTTTGGTACATTCCTCAATATTGGAATCTACGGTTTCTGGTGGAGCGCTACGGAGGACAATGCAACTAACGCATGGGACCGTGACATGTCCTACAATAGCAGCAATGTGTACTGATACTACAACAATAAGGAGTTGGGGTTTTCTGTCCGTTGCGTAAGGGATTAGAATTTATTTGATTCATTTGACTATTTGATTTATTTGTTTATTTCCGCGAAGCGGTCGATTTTTTTTTGAATATGGCATTATCTCATGAATTACCAATATACAAAGACACGTACAAGCTGATATTGTTGATTTTTGAATATACAAAAGAGTTTGCAAGAGAGTATAAATACACACTTGGTCAAGATATGAAACGAGATAGCATTCAACTTGTACGCAGTATTTACCGTGCAAATCGAAATTCAGATAAACGCCAATACTTAGAGGAGTTCTTAGATAATGAGAATATAAACTCAATCCTAAGTTTACACAGATGTTAGCATTCAGTGGAAGAAAACCTAGCAACAGCATTGAAACATTAACAATGAACAGATAAATAAAATGATTAATAACCAATAAAAAAGAAGAATAAAAATGAGACACAAGCGATTAAAATTAAGTGCCGTACTCTTGTTAGGACTAGGATTAACAGGATTACAAGCACAAACAATGTATGTAAAAGAAAGTAGCGGCACACAAACCGCATATGCATTGAGTAACATACAAAAAATGAGTTTTTCATCAGGAAATCTCACAGTAACCAAAACCGACAATAGTAGCGGGATATATGCCTTGAGCGATTTGCGATACCTGAATTTTTCGGATGTTTCAACAGGCTTACAGGAAGACTTGTCTGTTCAAAGCAAAATGTTAAAAGTGTATCCTAACCCAGTTGGTGATATACTGAACATTAACTTAACAGGAAAGTCTGAAACAGAAGGAACACTGAGCATACTCAATTTTGAAGGCAAAACTTTGGTAACCAGAAAAGTAAGTAATGGAGGAGTTCTTTCATTAGATATTAGCCACTTGCCTACAGGCATTTACCTTTGCCGTTACAGCAATGCTACAGAAATTAAAACAGTAAAAATCATTAAACAATAAACAAGGAGGACAAAATTATGAAAACAATACATACAATAAAAAAAGTATCATTAGCAACACTTTTAACTTTCGTCTTATCATTTTCGTCTGTTTTTGCCCAAAACGACAC
>CAZBCB010000509.1:0-2138 GCA_964489905.1 uncultured Bacteroidales bacterium | reverse complement strand
AAGATTGTAATCAGTTAATGGTAAACCATTGACTGATTACAATCTTATCAAAAAACGTATCATATAGCTGGCAAAGACCTTGAAGTGATGAATCTTTTTCAGCTGAAAAAAGCTGTTTAATAAATTTTCCGCCTTTGTGGTTTTCTTTTATCTTTTGTTTACATTGAACTGCCTCAGCCGATAAAGATTGAAGCGATGTCCGCAATTCATTAAGAGAAATTTCATTAAACTGGAACTTACCTGATAGGTATATCTTTCTGTCGAGCATTGTTTTTTTGTCGATACCCATGAACTTTCGTATAAAATTCAGGTAAGTATCGATATTAAGCATGGAAGAGTCATTGGTAGCCTTATATGTCAGAAATATTCCGGTGATGATTAAAATCATCGACGACAGCCACATACCCTGATAGCTAGGTACAATGTCTTCACGTACTATTTTTTCACCGGTGAGCGAAATAATGTAATAGAGAATAAAAAATACTGTTGAAATTACAGCAGGCATACCAAGGCCTCCTTTTCGGATAATGGCTCCAAGCGGGGCACCAATAAACAGAAAAATCAGGCATGCGGCCGCAAGTGTAAATTTCTTGTGCCATTCAATTTCATGCCTCCTGAGGTTTCTAACCTCATATTTAATATTTGCAGCTGAATTTTCGACAAAACTCATCGTTGATCTGGCATTGGAAATGGCAGTTGTTAATATTCTCCTTTGTATATCTCTGTTGTATGAGGCGAATAAGCTGTCAAAATCATTTATTTTCTTTTTCTGCTTTTGAATATTATTTACGGATGTATCAGGCAACACACTAATTTGTCTTTGAGCCTGCCTTTTCAGAATTTCAACACCTTTAAAATAATTATAATTAAGCAGTGAACGATGAAACTGCTTATTTGTCATTTTCATTTCATTCTTAAGAGAATCCGTGGCATGCGAAAGCTGGGCGACATTAAGCATCTGATAATAATTTTTGAAAAGGTTTTCATCAGTACGCTGTAATCCGAATCCGGTAAGTGTAATTAAAATTTTTTGTTCATCAAAAATATCTGTACGATGAGGGTAAGTATTATTTCGTTTTCGCCTGTCTTCCTCAAGTTCAGTATAACTTCTTCCATGCCATAGCGTAATCAGTAAATTTCTTTTATCGGTTGTAATTTCCATCTTTCCTGAATCAGCAATCGTTACACTTACATTTCCTCTTCGCTGCGAATGATCATAAATTTTAACATCATAAAGAACGTTTGTTACAGGGTGTTTTTTATTAACCCGTATACTGTAATTATCAATACCATTATAAAATTCACCTTCTCTTATCTGCAATTCAGGCCTTTGCTGCCTCAAATCATACAGAAGGGATTTCATTTTCAGGTTGGTATAAGGCATCACATTATTTGCAAAGAAAAAGGCTCCAATGGAAATGAAAATATCAATGACAAATACAGGAAGCATGATCCGTTGCAGTGAAATGCCGGATGCTTTCATGGCTGTAAGCTCATAATACTCGCCCATATTTCCGAAGGTCATCAGTGATGACAATAACACTGCCAGCGGCAAAGCCATGGGCACAAGGCTTGCCGATGCATAAGCCATTAGTTCGGCTATGATGTTGAAACTCAAACCTTTACCTACCAATTCATCAATGTACCTCCATAAAAACTGCATCAACAATAAAAACAATACAATGAAGAAAGTAAGTACAAAAGGCCCGAGAAAAGAAACCGTAATTAATTTATATAATCGTTTCACCGAAATATATTAAAAAAACCGCAATGTCTGGTTAAAATGCAAAGTTATGATATTTTATAAAGGATTAAAACTTAAAGGCCTAAAACATGTTTTAATTTTGCTACCTGTGAATTCCATAAATCAATAGCATCCTGCTGATCCTCTTCTTCAACAAAGTCAGTTATAATAAGGGCAACATCATCTGTAAGTTCATCGATATTTATTCTGAATTCAAAACAGCATGCTTCCTGGTCTTCGGCGTCATGCCAGCGAAAACGAATGTATTTGTTTTCTTTTTTTTGCACAACATCAGCCTTATATTCCTGGTCATTCCAGATAAATGTATATACATTACCATTGACATTTACATCGTCAGCAAACCATTCTGACAGTCCACCGGGTGTACTTAACC
>CAZBCB010000508.1:0-2148 GCA_964489905.1 uncultured Bacteroidales bacterium | reverse complement strand
TTGGTGGCAAGTTGGTGGCTTGCTGCTACGATTGTATTAGCTATTAGTTTATAATGATCTTTTTAACTTCAGAATAGTTTTTATCCTGTATTTTAAAGAGGTAATATCCTTTTGGGAGTTCAGATATATTTAATTCAGAGTTATTAATGTTTCTGATAGTTCTGTCCATTACTTTCTTTCCGCTGATATCATAAACTTCAATTTTCAAATTATCAGAACCTGATTTTGTGTTTGAAATGAAGATTTTATCCATTGCAGGGTTAGGGTATAATGAGAAGAAAGATTCGGGCTTACTGATTTCTTCAACGAAAAGGCCCTCTTTATCAATTATTTTTAAGATACTGCCATACCATCCTGCAGCAAAAAGGGTATTTTCATCAACAAAACATATTGAGAATAAATTGTTTGCTGTTATTGAGGGGACTTCAGTCCATTTCTCTCCACCGTCAGTTGTTTTCAGAATTGTTCCGTAATGACCTACACAATAACCTTTCTTTTGATTGAAAAATTTAATGCAGTTGAGGCTGTTATAAGTATTTGAAGTTTGTTGTTGCCATGTTTTGCCACCATCCTTGGTGTGTAAGATTGTTCCTCCCTGACCACAGCACCAACCGTTTAACTGATCAGCAAAACTTACAGAAAAAAGTCGTGAAGTACTTCCGGTAGATAAGGCTGCCCAGCTTTTTCCCCCTGATGAGGTTTTAAGGCAGACGCCTTTGTCTCCGACAGCATAACCAATTGAATCATTGTATAGTAAATCAACTGAATAAAGATCAGCTTCAGTTCCTGATTCGGCTTTTGTCCAATCTTTCCCTGAGTTAGAAGTGTGATGTATTTCTCCATACCAACCTACACAAACTCCATGAGAATTGTCAAGAAAATCGATTGAATAAGAAAATTTTGCCTGAAGTTTCCCTTTCCATGTTTTACCACCATTGGTGCTCATAAAGACTGTTGTATCCCTCAATCCGTTTGCAATAAGAATGGTATCTTTATTTATGGCATAAACTCCATTTATATAGCCAGTATTTGGGACTTTAGAATGTTCCCATGTGTTTCCCCCATCTGAAGTTTTCATGAAAGCAGACTGTTCGCCAATGACGAAGCCGTTTGATTTGTCGGCAAAGCAAATTGAAATCAGCGGGGGTATTTCACCGCTAGATATTGCAGTCCAGTTTTTACCGGAGTCTTCGGTTCGGGCAATAAAACCTCCATGACCTACAATGCATCCGTGGATTGTATCAGGAAAACTTATTGAAGACAAGTTTCTGCTGTACCCGATATTATATTCTTGCCAAAGTGTTACACCGCTGGTTTTTTTGTAAACTGTGTATTCGTCGGAATTGTCCAGTGTTATTATCCAGACTGATTTGTTAGGGAAATAACAGGCATCAACAATATGGTTATATAATTTGCTTGTATTGGAAGTTGCAACATCTGCCTGATTCCAATTTTTTCCACCGTCAGTTGTCCATAACCATAAGCCCGAATCTCCGAAACAAGAGCCATTTAAGGAATCTGTAAAGAAAACGGTATTTATTCTTTTATCTCCGACAAATTGATCGACCCATGTATTGCCACCGTCTGTAGTTTTTAAAATTGCACCTTTAGTGCCTACAGCCCAACCTGTAGTTGAACTGATAAACTGCATTTTAAGGATTGAATAATAAACACTTGAAGTGGGTATAGTGACGTTTGTAAAAGTCTTACCCCCGTCGGTTGTCTTTTGAATTAATTTTCCTCCGGCAATAAAACCTGTGGATGAGTTAAGAAAATATACTGAATTAATAGCTACAGGAGAAGTTGATGTAAGAATACTCCATGTTTTACCGCCGTCTTTTGTATTAAGAATTGTATTTGAGCCACCTGTCCAGCCTGTGTTTTTATCAACAAATGAAACACTGCTCAGTGTAACTGTTGTGCCGGAAACCTGATTTTCCCATGTTTTACCACTATCAGTAGTTTTCATTATTGTTCCAAAGTAACCAACTGTCCATCCTGTTGATGCATCTATAAAAGAACTACTCATCAGAGTGTTACCATGTAGGAGGGGATTTTGCCAGGTGATTTTGTCTTCGCCTTTTACTAATATTGAAAAGCATAAGAAAAAGAAAATAATTGGCAAATGAATTAGTTTCGAGTTCATAA
>CAZBCB010000507.1:0-2163 GCA_964489905.1 uncultured Bacteroidales bacterium | reverse complement strand
ACAAATAAAAAATTTTTCGTTGTAAATTTGGAAATGTTAGTTAATATGCATTCTCAGGATAAATACCGGATTGACAAGTTTCTCTGGGCAGTAAGAATTTATAAAACCCGTTCCATGGCTGCCGAAGCCTGTAAAAAAGGAAGGATAATTATTGATAATATTCAGGTTAAGCCATCACGCGAGGTAAAAATAGGCGACACCATTCTGGTCAGAAAACTGCCTGTAGTATATACGATAAGGGTCAGAGAATTAACTGACAGCCGGATTCCTGCAAAGCGAGTACCTGAATTTATTGAAGATTTAACATCTGTTGAAGAACTTGAAAAACTAAAAGTAAATAATGCAGTATTTTATACCCGTGAAAAAGGCATGGGCAGGCCAACTAAAAAAGAAAGAAGAATGCTGGATAAAATTCTTCCGAAGGGCAGAAACAATATATGAAATCCAGGCACTTAAAATATTATTGGCTTGTCATTGTCATTAAAACGGATCATAAGATTTTTTATAAGAATTATTCAGATAAAAGGATAATAGAGAATTGATTTAACTGAAGGATAACTATGCTTATAGCACGTGAAAAACGAAAAACGAATATTGCTGAATACATTTTATATATGTGGCAGGTTGAAGATATTGTAAGGGCGTGTAATTTCAATATCAGTCTAATTGAACGTGACTATCTCAGCAAGTTTAATCAAACCGGAAAACAATTGGATGAATTGAAAGACTGGTATGCAAACCTGATTCTGATGATGCACGAAGAAGGAATAAGAGAAAACGGTCATCTGAGTTTTCTTAAAACCATTGTCCGGGAATTGAACGATTTACATATCAGGCTTCTTAACAGTCGTGATGAAATTGAATATCAACGAATATACACTCAGGCAGTGGTTAATTTAAGGGAGTTCAAAAGTAAGCTTCCGGCTTCCAACATAAGTGATGTTGAAGCATGCCTTAATGCCTTATACGGATTACTTCTTCTTCGTCTTAAGAAAGTAAAAATATCAGGTGAAACCGAAGCAGCTATGGCCACTTTCAGTCAGCTGCTTGCCCATCTTTCAGCCAAATATCATCTGGTTGAAAAAGGAGAAGCAGAAATCTGAAAAAGATAAAAATAAGGTATCGGTTTTATTATCAAACCAAATTCGTCAATTGAAAAAATCAATTGACGTATCTCGGATCAATTAAAACTATAGGAGAACCCAAGCCCGAATATTTCTTTCCATTGTATTTCATCAATCTGGTCTTTGTCGTATATCAGTTGCCCTATTATGCTTGCTGAAATGTACCTGTTAATTTTCATATTAAAATTTACATCCCAGTCAACATCCATGGCTGTCCCTTTCTGATAAGCCTGAAACAACTGCAGGTTCGACTGAAGGATAATATTCTTAACAAGTTCTTTTTTAAACATAAGCTTGGCAGTAGCGCCAAATTCTATCCTTACGTGTTTTCCCGGGTCAACACCATAACGTCCTGCCTCCGAAAGCATATTATTCCCGACAACTGTCATTTTTCCTGATAAGGGAGAGAGATGTGCCGAAAAAATATCAGAGGGTTTATAGTCTAAACCTACAGAAAGAACAATAAACATTGGGGCTGAAAAAGCTGATATTAATGAATCGGTAACTTCAGCATCATATCCGTTGGTTACCTGAGTTTTAGCATTGAATAAAACACTGTAATACCACTTTTTTACAGCCTGATATCCGTACTTTGATGTTAATTCAAGTTTATCATCACTTTTCGTCCAGTCTTGTTTTCCTTTTTTCAATGTTCCGTATTTAAAATCCAGTACATTATCCCAGGCGGTCTTGTTTTTTGCGTAGTTTGCAAATAAATTAATCAATACCATGCCCGAAATATTGTTTTCTCCCCCACCCTGCCAGCTTGTACTGAAAGATGATTGTGAAAAGGTAACCGAACCGACCCCTCCCTTTTTCCAGTACTTAATGGTATCTGCTGAAACAGAGTCTGAGTTCTGAGCATTCACTGTAATAATAAATGCAAAAGCAATAAATAGTATTTTAAATCTCATAATTCTGTATGCTTTGGTTATTAATTATTTAATGAACATGAGCCAGCTGTGCCAAAAAACCGGTAACGGTTCCTTGAAATAAGGTCATATAATTTATCCCTGAGAATTTTAGGAACAATTAATAA
>CAZBCB010000506.1:0-2165 GCA_964489905.1 uncultured Bacteroidales bacterium | reverse complement strand
GACAAATCGATTAAGTCATTAGTTCGCTTCGCTCCTAATGACAAATCCGGGATTATCAAACCCCCAGTAATAACTTTTCTTCAAGTATTTTCAGCAGGGCTTTAGTATCGAGTTCCCTGATTTCACCACTTTCGGCAAGAGAAATAGTTCCTGTTTCTTCTGAAACAATTATAACCAGTGCATCTGTCTGTTCTGAAAGGCCAATGCCTGCCCTGTGCCTTAAGCCATATTCCTCAGGCAGTGAATAATTTTCTGAAATCGGGAAAATACAGCTTGCAGCCTTTATTTTATCATCACGGATAATGACTCCACCATCATGCAGAGGACTATGTTTGCTGAAAATGCTTTCAATTAACCTGTTCGATGTTGTTGCACCAATTTTTTCACCTGTTTCGATATAGCTATCGAGGGCTGATTTCCTGCCAAGAGCAATAAGCGCCCCCGTTTTGGTTTTTGAAAGATTAATTACTGCCTGAATGATGGCATTGAGATTGATAACAGGCCTTGTATGCGTAAAAATCGGAAAAAGATTATCAAACGATGCACCGGCCTTGTTTAAATAACGGGTACTGAAAAGAACCAGAAAACGACGAAGCTCCTGCTGAAATACCACTATAATGGCTATCGCCCCCACCCCGATAATCTGACCTAAAATGGAACCCAGCAACAACATATTGTCTTTTACCAGAAGCCAGACTATATAAAAAATAATAATAGTTACAAATATGTATGTGGCAATAGTACCTTTGATAAGATTATAAACCTGGTACATCAGAAAAGCTACAAGAAGTATGTCAACAACATCAATAACCCGGAATGTAATAAATGCAGGAATCATTTACTGACAGTTTATATCAAAGGTATAAAATTATACCCCAAGGTACAAGTACTAATTTTAAATTATAATTCCATAGAAACTTTCAGCTTATTACGCCTTTTATGGTCATCAATTGCAAGTTCAATCAGCCTGTCAACCAGTTGGGAATAAGTAATCCCTGAATATTCCCAAAGCTTTGGGTACATGCTTATTTTTGTAAAGCCGGGAATTGTATTGATTTCGTTTACATATATTTTTTCATCTTGTGTAAGGAACATATCAATTCTTGCCATTCCGAGGCATTCCAATATCCGAAATGTCCTTATAGCAAGATCCTGTATCTGCTTACATAAATAATCAGGCAACTGAGCTGGTATTGATAATCCTGCGCCATCTTCATCAATATATTTTGCATGGTATGAATAAAAATCAGCATGCGGAATAATTTCACCCGGAACAGAAGCAATTGGCTCATCATTTCCAAGTATGGCACATTCAATCTCACGGGCTTTGATTTCTTCCTCAACTATAACTTTAAGATCATATTCAAAAGCCAGTTCCAGAGCTCTATCGAATTCCTTTTTATCTCTTACTTTTGAAATGCCGACTGACGAACCAAGATTGGCGGGTTTTACAAACATGGTCTGACCCAACTGAACAGCCAGAGCCTCATAAGAAACTTTTTCCCTGTTGCCTGGATACAATGTGACAAACCTGGCAACAGGTATACCAGCTTCACGCAAGAGGCGTTTCATGACATCCTTATCCATTCCGACAGCACTTCCAAGAATGCCTGCCCCAACACAGGGTATGTTGGCAAGCTTTGCTAATCCCTGAACAGAACCATCTTCACCAAAAGGACCATGTAAAACCGGAAATATCACATCAATTTTTTCAATCGTTTTGGCATCTTCCATACTAATCAGGCTGCTTCCCAATCCGTTGGGTGTGAGAACAACCTGGCTACCCGATGAATTAAGCTTAATTAAAGCCGGATTATCAGCGTTTAAAACTTTCATTGAAGACTCATTCAGAAACCACCGCCCGTTCTTATCAATCCCGATTAGAACAGGCTCGTATTTATTCCGATCGAGTGATTCGATTACATTGCTTGCTGACTGCAAAGAAACTTCATGCTCGGCCGACCGGCCTCCGAATAAAATAGCAACTTTAATCTTAGTCATACATTAAATACATTGAGACTCCTAAAATACAATGAAATATTGAGGTATACCTAATAAAAAATATTTTTTTTATATAATAAAATGTAGTTCGGAAAAGAACTTTTTATGCCTTATACTTATAAACCCTCTCTATGAGGGAAAATAGTCGGAACAAAACAGTATTA
>CAZBCB010000505.1:0-2183 GCA_964489905.1 uncultured Bacteroidales bacterium | reverse complement strand
TTAGTTGGAGTTATGATATTTCTTACGATGGGCTTGAGATCATCTTTGTTAACTATGCTGGCTTTACCTCTTTCAATTATTATAGGCTTTTGGGTAATACATGTGTCAGGATTTGGCCTGCAGCAGATATCTATTGCCGGATTGATTGTTGCACTGGGCATGCTGGTGGATAATTCCATTGTTATGATTCAGAATATTAACCGGTTTCTGGCTATGGGTTATAGCAGGCGTGAAGCAGCGATAAAAGGCGCTGAACAAATCGGATGGCCTGTTGTAAGTGCAACACTGACAACAGTTGCAGCATTTATTCCAATTATAATGATGAAAGATGAAGCAGGCGAATTTATAAAGAGCTTACCGGTTGCAATTATATCAACCCTGATTGCTTCATTGCTGATTGCACTCACGCTTACTCCTTTTCTGGCCAGCAAGGTTTTCAAAAAGCCCGAAGACGAGGATCATGCAACAGGATTTCTCAGATGGATACACTGGACTATCGAAAATCCATATAGTAAAATATTAAATCTGGCTCTGAGAAAGAAAACAAACACAATAATACTGGCTGCTGCCGTTTTTGTTATTTCGGTTTTTGTTTTTATTGAATTTGTGGGTGTCAGCTTTTTCCCAAAAGCCGAACAACCTCAGTTTTTAATACGCATAAATATGCCTGAAGGCACACATATTTCAAAAACAGATAAAGCAGCAGAATTTGTTGAAGGAATTCTGGATACCCTGCCTGATGTCATGCATTATGCTACCAACGTAGGGCATGGTAATCCACGTATTTATTACAACGTATTTGTCAGGAATTATGCTGAAAACTATGCAGAATTTTATGTCAGACTTAAGAAATATGATGTCGAACAATTTGACCTTTTGGTGAAACGTTTACGGAAGTTATTTTCACTTTATCCCGGAGGGGAAATAATTATAAAGGAATTTGAGCAGGGTACACCGGTTCTTGCCCCTGTTGTCGTTACAGTAAAGGGAGATAATTTTGATAATATTAAGGCAGCATCAGTTGTAATAGAAAACTATCTTAAAAAAATACCAGGTGCTATTAATTGTGAAAATGAACTCAATATAATTAAAAGCGATCTGTATTTTAACATTAATAAAGACAAGGCAAGTTATTTTGGTGTGCCTTCCTTTGAAATTGACCGCACTTTGCGGACACTTACCAGTGGGGCAGCCGTATCTTCATTCAGGGATAAAGAAGGGAAGGAATTTGATATTACACTAAGGATGCAGAAAAAGGGCCGTATTGAACTTAATGATCTTAAGAAGATATATATCAGGTCAGTATCGGGTAAACAAATTCCCCTTTTCCAACTGGTTGATGTAAGCTTTCAGCAATCGCCGGGACTGATTACCCGGAAGAATCTTCAACGTTCAGCTAATGTAACGGCTGATATTATGAAAGGTTATACCCTTGATGATGTGCTGAAACCGTTGACTGAATTCCTTAATAAATATAATTTACCGGAAGGTGTTACATACACTATTGCCGGCGAACTTGAAAACAGGCAGAAGTCCTTTGGTGGTATGACTGAGGCTATAATAGTAGCCATGCTTGTTATTTTTGCAATACTTGTAGTGCAGTTCAGGTCATTCAAACAACCCTTTATTATTTTTGTCACCATACCGCTGGCATTGATTGGGGCAATATGGGCTTTGTTTATCACCGGAAACACTTTTTCATTTACTGCATTTATTGGTTTAATCAGTCTGGTTGGTATTGTTGTCAACAATGCCATAATTCTTGTTGATTATAGCAATAAGCTTGTTGCTGACGGGAAAGATGTTACCGAAGCAGTTAAAGAAGCAGGCAAAACCAGGTTTACTCCTATAATCCTCACATCATTCACCACTATCGGTGGTTTGCTGCCTTTAACCTTTGGCGGTGGCACCCTTTGGGCGCCAATGGCCTGGGGTATCATCGGAGGCCTGCTTACCTCCACCATGTTAACCTTGATAATTATACCTGTTATTTATGTAATGGTAACGAAGGAAAAATAGGTCAGTAAAATACAGTTTTAACTGAAAGCAGATGATAAATTTATAAGGTGTGTTAATTTTTCCTGAACCATGGAAAAATTGAAGGTGTTCTTATCATAAATGATTTATAGCCGGGGTATCGTGTCAGCATTCTTTTATCCATCATAGGGGCGCTTATGAATACA
>CAZBCB010000504.1:0-2193 GCA_964489905.1 uncultured Bacteroidales bacterium | reverse complement strand
TGCACAGTAATACGTTTGCCGCTGTTATATGCTGCAACATAAGCATCTTTTACCGGTGTGGTATTCCAGATATGTACCCTGTAATCACGCGCTTCCTTATAAATTTTAAAAGAGCCAACCGAATACTTATGCCATCCTTCATGTATTTCTTTTCTTACTTCCTTACCCAGGTTAAATTTTCTGAAATACCTTTCAACATCCACTGCTCTGTGCCCTGCAGCGACCTGCACCCTGTAATAGACGCCTGATTCGGGTTCCAGCATGTATGAAATGGAAGTTTTTCCCTTTGGTATTTTTACTTTTTCAGGTTTTTTCGTTTCTTTTTCTTCTTTTGTGAATTCTGACACCTTTATGGGTTCGGCTTGTACTGTGAGGTCGGCAGGTTGAGATTTGGCCTCTTTTATAAGTTTTTTAATATCGTAATCCCCGAGCGCCAGAAGGTCAACGTCCTTTTCAATTATGGGTAAACTCACGGTTTTGTCTTCCACCATAAAAGAAAACAGGCCTTTGAGCTGAGGTGGCTGCAGTTTAACCTGGTTTTTAGGGATCAGCCTGTACGATATTGTAAAATAAGGTTCTGCAGGCAGATTCATCCACAGAAATTTGGCAGTCTGGTTTTTGAAAGTAAAGATCGCATCTTTTGCATCAAGGGCAACTGCCATATAACCTTCAGGGACAGTTTCTTCAACCTTGGCAAATTTTTTCTTGTCTTCTTTATTAACAAGTAATTTTACAATATATTCATTTGCCGATGTTCCCTGATAAGGCTTTTGCCTTATACAAACCACATTGCCTGATTCAGCCGAGACAGGGGAAATATGCGGAATGTAACGTTTTTCAAATTCACTGATATCAACAATCAAAGAAGGTTCGATGGTTGGAGAGGGTAAAATGTTAACGGCAACTGGTGTTACGTCAATAGATTTACGTTCATTATTTTCGATATAGGAAAATTTGCCTCCTAGGGTAAAAGTACCTTTCAGACGCTGGTCAATCTTAATACGGTATGTAACAGTTATCTCATTTTGTTGAGGCATTCTCAGCCATATTAACCTGAGCCTGTTGTCAGTGAATGAAAAATCAGCATTTGCTGATGTGGCCGAAACCGCTTCTAACCCCGGCGGAATGTTTTGCTGGAATCGTGAAAATCCTTCAATTCCGGGCTTTTCAAAAGTCAGTTTTACTTCAAATTCAGTCCCTGCAGTAACTTCATTAGGTGCCTGCACAGTGACACTGACATTTCCCGGAAAAATCTGTATCACCAGGATAATCAGCAAATTTAATATTGGTAACAGCACTTTTATCATCCCTTTAACGAATAACTAAATAAAAATAACTAAAAGGGTGAATATTATCAATAATTTTATAAACAATTGTGTTAATAAGTTTTATTCATTAGCTGATTTAAAGCTGATTTTAATAGTTGATTTCTTCATCAGAAATTCGGACTTAATATATATTTTGAATAAAATTCATTTATTGTTGCCACTGCATCATCGGCATTATCAACAAGTGTAAACAGTGACAGGTCATGCGGGCTGATATTATGTTCTCTTTCAAGCATTACTTCCTTGAGCCATTTGATTAATCCGCTCCAGTATTCTTCACCCACAAGCACTATCGGAAACCTCCCTATTTTTTCAGTCTGAATTAGTGTTAATGCTTCAAATAGTTCATCAAAAGTGCCAAAACCGCCCGGGAGAACAATAAAGCCCTGGGCATATTTCATAAACATTACTTTCCTTACAAAAAAATGGTCAAAAGTGATGAGTTTATCTGAATCGATAAACAGATTGGGTTCCTGTTCCATGGGCAGGTCAATATTAACACCAACCGATCGTCCCTTGCCTCTTTTTGCACCAAGATTGGCAGCTTCCATAATACCAGGCCCTCCGCCGGTAATTATACCATAGCCATACTGAGTAAGCTTAAAAGCAATATCTTCAGCCAGTTTGTAATATTTTGTTCCCGGTTCTGTGCGTGCTGATCCGAAAATGGATACACAGGGGCCGATGCGTGCAAGTTTTTCAAATCCTTCAACAAATTCTGACATGATTTTGAAAATTTTCCAGCTATCGGCTGACTGTATTTCCTGCCAGTCTTTCTTCTTAAATGCATCAATTATTTTATCCTCACTGCTTGACATACGCTTAAATAATAAATCTGTGTTAAAAATTTTATTCTTAATGCTGA
>CAZBCB010000503.1:0-2196 GCA_964489905.1 uncultured Bacteroidales bacterium | reverse complement strand
AATCATTTACCTGCTATTCCACTTAGTTATGAAATCAAACCTGGTGTGCCCGAAGATGAAATAAGGCGATACAGTGACTGGTATGAGCCCGACATGGTTGTAATGGGCACTCATGGCAAAGGCAGCGGTGTTGGCAGCATTATGGGCAGCGTTACAGCAGCTGTGATTGATAAAATAAAATATCCGGTTTTAGCTATTCCTGAAAAATACACCTTTATCGGTGAAAAAAACATTAAAAACATAATGTATGTCACCGATTTTGATGAATCTGATTTTATGTCCATCCGCATACTTATGAACTTCACCGAACCATTGGGGCTTGATATATATTGTGTTCATATAGGCGATGACCCGAAATCCTGGGATAAAATAAGGATGGATGGATTAATGGAATATTTCCGCAAATCATACGGCAAAACAAAAGTTGATTATAGTTTCATCAGCCAGAAGAATTTACTTGAAGATCTTGACAGGTTAATTCAGGAAAAAAACATTAATATCCTTTCACTGACTTCACACAGAAGGAATATCGTTGATAAGCTTTTCAGAGCTAACATAACCAGGAAACTTTTTTACCACTCAAGCATACCTCTGCTTGTATTTCATTCATAAGTTATATGGTATTTGCGTGCCAGATTAACCATGCACTGAAGGCAAATTTAATAAAACGGGAAAGAGAGATCAGCATATAATTTCTTAAAGGATAATTTACTGCACCAACCAGTATGGCTGTAGCAGAAAAGGGTACCGGGGTGAGCGATGCCACAAGAATCAGGTATTGCCCGTATTTCTGCAGCAATTTTTCTGATTTTTCAAGATAAGATTGCTTAAATTTTTTGTATAAGAGTGTATTATGAAGATATTTCCCGACATTAAAAGCAATGATGCCGGCTCCGTAAGATATCAATGAAAATATAAACACATGAAGGATGTAACCAGTAAAGGCATCATTACGTAATGCCCAGATGATAAACACTTCAGGAGGTATCAGCCCGATAATAACTTCCGACAGGCAAAAAATTGTAAAAACCAGCCACTCTTTACTTAAAAAAGGTTCAAATTTAACCCATGTATCTCGGTTAACGGTGTGTTTTGTAAAAATGAACATGGCAATAATAACAGCCAGCCATATCAGGCCTTTTGTAAGATTACGCAAAAAAAAATGTAATCGGGAATCAGATTGTGACATAAATAAATAGTAATAAAGAAAATATAAATTTTATTAAGCGGGCTGATGTAAATGACATATAATAATCTGATTATTCATTCAACCGGTTAAATATACTATAAGTAAGCTGGCAAATACTAATGTAGTTTTTTGCCAATCATGTGAATAAATTCTTCCCGGGTACGGCTGTCTTTAAGAAAGATACCTGTAAAAGCCGAAGTGGTGGTTACTGAGTTTTGTTTCTGAACCCCTCTCATAACCATGCACAGATGCATAGCTTCAATAACTACAGCTACACCAAGCGGATTAAGCGTTTTTTGAATACAATCCCTGATCTGCACCGTCAGCCTCTCCTGCACCTGAAGCCTCCGGGCATAAGCTTCAACCACACGGGCTATCTTGCTCAGACCGGTTATATATCCATTAGGTATATATGCAACATGAGCCTTACCAAAAAACGGTACCATGTGGTGTTCACATAACGAATATAATTCTATGTCTTTCACAAGAACCATCTGTTGATATTCTTCCTTAAAAGTGGCTGCCTTCAAAATTTCTTCAGGGTTAAGAAAATATCCATGAGTAAGATATTGCATAGCCTTTGCCACCCTATCAGGCGTGTCAATAAGTCCCTCCCTGCAGGGATCTTCTCCCAGATAAAGAAGCACCTTACGGTATAGTGATGCAAGTGTTTTGGTTTTTTTACCATGAAACCTGTCAATCCGTTCAAATCCGGCTTCGGCTATTCCTTCTATAATTTTCTGTTTTTCATCCATCGCAATTATTCATTTGATTTATAATGATTTAGTCATAAATATTTCAAGTGTCGAAAAAAAAAGATAAATTTATTGTTGTTTCATTCAACAAATTTATAAACTTTTCGGTCGGAAAAAATCCTGCTAAATCCACAAAGAATGAAAATACTTATTGTTACAGCCTCCAATACTGAAATTAAAGAAGTCAAAGACAGATTAACCTTTGTTAATAAACTTATGCCCGGCCTTATCGCATATAAGTACGGCTATCTT
>CAZBCB010000502.1:0-2203 GCA_964489905.1 uncultured Bacteroidales bacterium | reverse complement strand
TTCTTCAGCTGCTTTTAGTTTTTCACTGATAAGTCCGGAATAATATATCTCTGCTTCCTGTAATTCAGGAATTACAAATTCTATTTTGGCAGCGGGCTTTTTAAAAGCAAGCTTTATATTTTTATTTTCTATATAATCATGAACAACATAGGATGCCATAAAGATTAACAATACAGCAGCAGCACGACTTGCGATAACACGCCATGAGACAGTGCGACGCGGTTTAACATTTTTTTCAATCCTTGCCCAGAGCTTCGGGTCAGGCTCTCTGAAATCAAAATCCGCCCTATGTTCTTTTACGAATTTTTCAAGTTTGTTTTCCATACCCTTTTTTAATTAAGATTTCCTGAATTTTCTTTCGTGCCCTCGAATATTGTGATTTTGATGTCGATTCTGTAATGTCCAGTATTTGCGCTATCTCTCCATGATCATAACCTTCAAGTAAATACAGAGAAAATATTATACGATATCCCTCCGGGAGTTCCTCCATGGCTTCCTGTACCTGCAAGGCAGATAATCCGTTAATATCAAATTCATCTGTTTCTTCAGGTTGTTCAGGGATAACCTCAGTATAAACCAATTCGGATTTCCTTTTTTTCAGGGCATTAATACATTTATTTATGACAATTTTTTTTAGCCATGCACCGAATGACGACTCATAACGAAAGGTATCTATTTTCAGAAAAGCATCTGTAAACGCTTCCTGAAGCATATCCTCGGCTTCCTCCCTGTTATTCATCATGCGATAACAAATATTATACATGGCTTTTGCATAAAGCTGGTAAAGATGAAACTGGGCCTGTGAATTCCGGGCTTTACTCAGTTCAATAATATCCCTGTTTATGTCCAGAAAAGATGTAACCACACTATACTTCTTTCATGATTCTTTATTGTCATCACAGGCAGCAATTTCAGCCCCCGGCATATTATTTTAAATTTTATTACTGCATTAATGACAAAATAAATTATCAGGGGTTGCAAAAATTGAAAATAAAAATAACACTTGTGGAGAAATTCTCTTTAATAAGTCAGATTATATTTTTTATCTCTAATTTTCACAGTAACGTTTTGATGCAATATCATTTGTATTAATCCGGGAATTTATTTCTTTTTTCAAATGACTGAAAGGCTTTTTTGCATTATGCAAAATTCGTCAATTGAAACAACATGTTAATATATAATATTTTGTTTCTATTGACTTATACCGGTTAATATTTTCTTTAAGCGGTAAATCTTTAGTAATTTTTTTCACCTGGATAAAGTCAACGTATGAGTTTCTAAACAATAAAAGCTGTCTGAAAAATTCAGACAGCTTTTCTGTATTTTACCTGATACGCTTCACGGGCAGGCAATATCCTCATGACTGCTGTTCCAGCAATGCCAGATATCATCATACCATATCCTGCCTTCTGCAGTAGTTGTATTATATTCAATTTTAACAAGTTTGTCTTCCTTTTTGCCATACAGATCATAAAAGGCATTAAACGGAGTATCAAGAGTAAGACCGTAATAAATATAACTTTCATATCCGTCATTTCCTTCCATAATATTGGTGTACTTAATGTCGCCCGTATTGTTTTCCCAGTCATGATTCCAGTCAATTTTCAGGAACTCTTTATTAACGAGAGGACTATGATATAAAGTCCATGAGCCATGAGTTCTGAGAACATCACAGGTACCTGTGTACCACAGAAAATTTTTGAAACCACCTTCCTGCGATACATACATTTTCCAGTTAACCTGAGTTTCGTTAACATCAGCGTATAATTCAGCTGTATAAACAACCTGATTGATGGTTACATTGAATGACCATTTCCATGAGTCATTATCAACACGGACAGGAGTCTGCTCAATGGCTTTGAGATATGTTGCCACAGGTACAGCCAGTGTAACAGTCAGTATTGTATTCCAGACGCCTACTGTTACAACTGCTGTAGTCCAGTTGGCATAGGTTGCGGTTGTCTTTGCCTGTGACTGGAAATCGTCAAAATCCATTACAAATGCTGAAGCAGGAGGTAATTCAGGAGCATCGTACTTTTTTTCTTTTTCACAGCCTGAAATAATGATCAGGCCTGCTATTGCTGAAAACATTAAAAAATTTCTCCAAATCTTTTTCATATATATCAATTTATAAAAAATTATTGAAATTTATACGATTTTTTACAGATAATGTTGTGTTTTTATGCATTTAATTTACAAATAT
>CAZBCB010000501.1:0-2208 GCA_964489905.1 uncultured Bacteroidales bacterium | reverse complement strand
ACCCGCTTATTATTAAAAAAGATAAAGATTATTTTAATCAGGAAGCCCTAAGGGTTATTAATTTATCTCCTCAATGGATACCTGCCCAACTCGACGGGAAAAAAATTGATATACGCATTACCATGCCCGTTCGCTTCAGACTGAAATAACGTATCTGTTAACGATTTGAAAAATTTCCGTCATATAATCTTCTGATTATCTGTTCATACCAGCGTTTTGCTCATCGTATTGAAATATTATTATCTTTGTCGTGCGATTTTATTTGCCTGAATTAATTATTTAATTAATAATGAGTGGGTTATGACATATTTTAACCCCCGGCAAGTATAAAATGAAAAAAGGTTGCGAAACATTTATTTTGACAAGTGTACGTACTATCACATATTGCCTGTATTTATCTTTTGCTTCCTCCCGGGAATCATTTTTTTGCAACCTCCCTTGTTTATTATAACCACTTAAAACTTTCATGCTTATGGATGTAAAAGGAAAGTTATTTACCCGATTTCAGGAGAGAATAAAAGCCTATGAAAAACAACAGGGTGAAGAATCAAAAAGAAAACAACATTCAAAAGGAAAACTAACCGCCCGTGAAAGAATAGAACTGTTATTTGATGAAGATACCTTTGAAGAAATTGATGCATTTTCAATTGCAGCACCTTCAGGTGGTGATTTTGGCCGCACAGTAAAAGCCTTTGGGGATGGTGTTATTACCGGTTATGGTAAAATCAGCGGCAGACTTGCTTTTGTCTATGCACAGGATTTTACAATTATGGGAGGCTCACTGGGCTCGGTGCATGCTGCCAAAATATGTAAAATACAGGATATGGCACTGAAAATGGGTGCCCCGGTTATAGGCCTAATCGATTCAGGGGGGGCACGGATTCAGGAAGGTGTGGCAAGTCTTGCCGGCTATGCTGCAATTTTCAACCGTAATGTCAAATCTTCCGGTGTTATTCCTCAGATTTCAGTAATCATGGGGCCTGCAGCCGGCGGAGCTGTTTACTCCCCTTCTCTTACTGATTTTGTTTTTATGACCAATAAAACAAGTTATATGTTTGTTACCGGCCCAAACGTCGTTAAAGAAGTACTTAATGAAGATGTTTCATTTGATGACCTTGGTGGTGCAATGATTCACACTAAAAAAAGCGGTGTTGCCCAATTTGTTTATGAAGATGAGGAAAATACCATCCGGGGTGTCAAAAAACTGCTTTCGTACCTGCCGTCCAATAATCTTGAAAACCCTCCTTACGTTGAATGTTTTGATGCCGAAGACAGAATAGATGAGCGACTTCGCGAAATCGTTCCTGATGACCCTAATAAACCTTACGACATTAAAGATGTCATCAATCTGATAATAGATAAAAACAGTTTCTTTGAAATAAGCGAGCTTTTTGCTCAAAATATTGTTATCGGCTTTGGCCGCCTGAACGGCAAAACAATAGGAATCCTTGCCAATCAGCCTAAGGTGCTGGCCGGAACTCTTGATATAAATTCTTCAGTTAAAGGTGCCCGTTTTGTGCGTTTTTGCGACGCATTCAATATTCCTATTCTCACACTGGAAGATGTTCCGGGGTTCTTACCGGGCGTCGACCAGGAACACAATGGCATTATCAGGCACGGTGCTAAATTACTATATGCCTATTCCGAAGCCACAGTGCCCAAAATTACTGTCATTCTCAGAAAGTCATACGGAGGTGCTTACTGTGTGATGAACAGCAAAAACCTTGGCGGCGATTTTAACTTTGCCTGGCCTACAGCCGAAATAGCTGTAATGGGCCCCGAAGGCGCGGTTTCTATTCTCTATCGCAAAGAACTGCTTGAAGCTGATGATCCGGCTAAATTGAAAAAAGAACTTACGGTTAAATACCGCGACGAAATCGCAAATCCTTATATTGCTGATGAAAAAGGCTATATTGATGAAGTCATTGATCCCGCTCTTACACGTAAAAAACTTATAACCGCCTTTCATGCCCTTGAAAGCAAACACGTCAGTGTGCCGTCACGCAAACATGGGAATATCCCCCTGTAATACCAACACATAAATTGACCTGCTCTAACTGTAAATTTTTTTCTTACATGTTATATTATATTTGCATAACTAATTAAATACGCTCAGGATGAAAATTAAAAGTCTCCTTATTGCCAACAGGGGCGAAATTGCAGTTCGTATCAACGAAACAGCAAAAAAAATGGGAATTAAAACCTTTG
>CAZBCB010000500.1:0-2227 GCA_964489905.1 uncultured Bacteroidales bacterium | reverse complement strand
TTATTGATAAAGGTAAATTCAGTTATAAACCCCAGGGTAAGCCTATTCCGCCTCATACTTACCTCTCAATGGCTGAATCACTTTTGAAAAAATGGATGAATTCACCCATGCATAAAAAGAACATCCTTTCAGAAAATGCAGTTCAAATGGGCTGCGGTACCTGTTTCTTTGTAAATAAATCATTCAATGAGATGCCCACTTTTATGGCTACCCAGAACTTTCAGTGGTATGAAAAAATCAAACTACCCTGAAAAAGTTTAAGAAACCAATTTACAACAGACAGAGGATAAAACTGATGGATATTATTCAGTTCTTATTTCCTCTTCTACTTTTTTAGTTGTATGTGCCTTCAGAACCCTGAGATTACGACCGGCCACTTCCTTGCCATCAAGGGTTTTAATAGCTTCCATTGCCTCTTTCTTGTCGGGCATTTCAACAAAACCATATCCTTTTGACCTGCCCGAACGTTTATCATGCACGATCTTAACGGATTCTACCTTTCCCATTACCTCGAAGATTTTTCTTATTTCATCTTCGCCAATGGAATAATTAATATTGCCAACGTAAATTGTCATGATAGTTATTCTTAAAAAATGAAAATTATAATACAAGTTACAAATAAATTTAATAAAAAAATAAAATAAAGTCAATAAATTATCATAAAACCTTATTGCAAAAGTTTTTACAAAATTTAAAAGTATTTGCAACCCCTGAAAGTTATCAGGTTCTGCAGTATTTTCATTTGATGTTTTCCTTAAAGGTAACTACATTTGTCCTGAATTATTGTGCATGAACCGTGACAGAAGCTGTAATTTTTGATTTGGATGGTGTTATTGTATCGACAGATGAATTTCATTACCAGGCATGGAAAAAGCTGGCTGATGAAGAAGGAATATATTTTGACCGCCAGATTAACGAAAGGTTGCGTGGGGTGAGCCGACTTGAAAGCCTTGAAATTATAATGGAGCGGGCAACAAAAAATTATACCGAAGATGAAAAAAAAGCACTTGCGGAACACAAAAATAATTATTACCGTCAGTTATTAAACAATCTTTCTCCCGGAGACATTCTGCCAGGTGTAATGGAAATACTTAACGACCTCAAAAAAGCAGGCATCAAGCTTGGCATAGGTTCGTCAAGCAAAAATACACCGGTTATTCTTGAGAAAATTGGACTATCAGATTTTTTTGATGCCATTTCAGATGGCAATCAAATAAAAAAAAGCAAACCTGATCCCGAAGTCTTTTTACTGGCAGCATCAAAACTCCAGGTACCTCCCGAAAAATGCCTTGTTGTTGAAGATGCTGATGCCGGCGTGGAAGCAGCAATAAATGCAGGGATGAAATGCCTGGCTGTCGGAGCTGCCTCATCAAATCCAAAAGCACACCTCAGAGCCGCAAGTTTAAAAGACATTTCGTTACACCAGATGCTTAGGTTGTAAAACAGATTATCATAACAAAGCATCTGATAGTGATGTACTTTTTTACCATCTTTTCCAAAAAAATTTTCATGTTCTGAGGTTTTGCTTATTTTTGCGGGCAAATTAAATACAACATGATCGATTTCATTCAGACAATTACCCAGTGGTATATGAACCACATCAACTATTTCACTGTTATGCTATTAATGGCAATTGAAAGTTCGTTCATTCCTTTTCCTTCTGAAATCGTTATTCCTCCTGCAGCCTGGAAAGCAGCACAGGGCGATCTGAATATTTATCTGGTTACTCTTTCAGGGACAATAGGTGCATTAATCGGTGCTTTATTTAATTATTATCTCGCACTTTACCTCGGACGGATCATAATTTACAGGCTCGCCGAAACAAGGCTTGCTCATCTGCTGCTGATTAACCGGCAGGGAGTTGAAAAGGCAGAGGCCTATTTTCTGAAACATGGTAATTCTTCTACTTTCCTGGGAAGATTCATTCCGGCAATACGTCAGCTTATCTCTATTCCGGCAGGTCTGGCTAAAATGAAAATCAGACCGTTTATATTTTATACCTTGTTGGGATCAGGTCTGTGGAATATAATACTTGCCATACTTGGCTATTCTCTATATTCGCAGAAAGACAGGCTTGAAAAATATTATCATGAGATATCAATGGGTTTTCTGATAATCGGGATACTATTTATTGCTTATCTTGTTTTTCGTGCTTTTAAAAATAAAAAATAAATCATTTACTTTGCAAAAATTTATCTTATGGCAAAAGTATCAGAAATTTCTAAAG
>CAZBCB010000499.1:0-2235 GCA_964489905.1 uncultured Bacteroidales bacterium | reverse complement strand
AGGATTACAAGCACAAACAAGCGTTAACGCCACAGGCAGTAATGCTTCGGGTAGCGGAGGCTCGGCAAGCTATTCCGTTGGACAAGTTGTTTATACCACCAACACAGGAACAAATGGTTCTGTGGCACAAGGCGTACAACAACCTTATGAAATTTCGGTAGTAACAGGACTTGAAGAAGCTAAAGGGATAAACCTTTCAGTTTCAGCATATCCAAACCCAACGACCTATTATCTTACATTGGAAGTAAAAGAGTTTGAATTGTCAAATCTGAACTTTCAACTGTTTGATATGCAGGGAAAACTTTTGCAAAGCGAAAAAATCACAGGCAACCAAACAAGCATTGTTATGAGCAATCTTGTACCAGCCACGTATTTTGTAAAAGTAATTCAAGGCAACAAAGAAGTAAAAACATTTAAAATCATTAAAAACTAAGGAGGACAAAACAATGAAAAAAGTATTTACAATTTTAGTCCCGATAGCTATCGGGATATTATTAACGGCAAATGTGTTCGCTCAGGCACCCCAAAAAATGAGTTATCAGGCAGTAATCCGTAACAGCAGTAATGATTTGGTAACAAACACACAAATCGGGATGGAAATAAATATCCGTCAAGGTTCTGCAAGTGGGCCAGTAGTTTATACCGAAACACAAACGCCAACCACCAATGCCAATGGTTTGGTAAGTATTGAAATAGGTGGCGGTGCAGGTTTTAATACAATTGATTGGTCGGCAGGACCATATTTTATTGAAACAAAAACCGACCCTACAGGAGGCACAAACTATACGATTACAGGCACAAGCCAGTTGTTGAGCGTACCTTATGCTTTATTTGCAAAAACAGCTGATATAGTAACAGGTGGTATTACCGAAACTGACCCTACTTTTGCAAGCAGCCAGGCTGCCAAAATTACCGCTGCCGATATTACCAATTTGAGCAACCTATCGGGTGTAAACACCGGCGACCAGGATTTAAGCGCGCTTGCAACTAAAATAGCATTGGGCGATTCAACAGCACAGGTTCGCAGTGAAATTCCCGATGTAAGCGGATTTTTAACAAGTGAAACTGATCCAGTGTTTACCACCTGGGACAAATCAACTGGTATTTCAATAACCGAAAGCCAAATCAGCGATTTGAAAAGCTATGCCATTGCAACACATAGTCATACTGCCACAGAAATATCTAGTGGTACAATAAGCATAGACAGACTTCCAACAGGTACTACCGCATCTACTGTTGCTTTGGGAAACCATACACATAGTATGTTCATTACTCCCCCCGGAGTTATTTCTCAGTACGCAGGTACAACTGCGCCTGATGGTTATCTTCTATGTCAGGGTCAGGAAGTAAGCCGTGTTGACTATGCCGATCTCTTTGCTGTTATTGGAATAACTTATGGAGCAGGTGATGGTTCAACAACATTCAACCTTCCTGATTTAAGGCAAAGAGTACCAGTAGGTTTAAATTCAACAGGAACTTTTAACGCATTAAACAATACAGGTGGAAGCGAAACACATACCATAACCAATGATCAACTACCCTCTCATACACATTCATTCAGTGCAACTTCATCTTCTGATGGGGCTCATACACATCCAATAAGTTTAACAAGCGGGGCAGATGGAAACCATAATCATGGTGGATTTACTAATAATGGGACAAATGATGGAACTCACTCTCATACACTTGGCGGAGGAATGTATGCCCCAGATGTTACAGGTAATTGGGGTGGAACGTTTTGGGTAAATAATGGAAGCGGTGGATTAACTGTTCCAACAACAAACAGTGCACATAGACATGTTATCGCATCTTCTGGTTCACATACGCATCCAGTAAGTGGAAATACAGGAGCTGCAAGCACAAATCACACACACACCGTATCGGGGACAACAGGCTCAACTGGTAGCGGTAATGCTATACCTATTGTTCAGCCATATATTGTATTGAATTATATCATTAAATATTAAATTAGGGATACAGTAAAAATCATATCTCCTGTAAAATGGAGATATGATTTTTTATACAACAAACGAAAAAAATGAGGATTTAAACCACCGAAATGCTAACAAAGTGTAAATGCCATAAGGGTTTCAGTAGTATGCGAGGGTAAGAATTTCGCTTTAACTTTTCGTGTAACTTGATAGGAAATCACCCGCAATCCCTTACGGCACTTACACTCGACCGTTACCAGCAAGCGTGAAACGACAGTACACCAATAAAATGCTCGACTAATAA
>CAZBCB010000498.1:0-2243 GCA_964489905.1 uncultured Bacteroidales bacterium | reverse complement strand
CTAAAAATGCAAACAAAGAAGGTCATATTAGTATTTATAATAGCAGTTATTTCAATATCTTTAGCTGATGCGCAAGCACTTATTTATGATTTCTCGGCCGACGTAACACAGGGATGTGATTCTTTTAAAGTAAAATATTCATTTATCAGTAATGCTTCAGTGGATACGCTGACCAATTTTGCATGGGATTTTGGCAACGGCCAGAGCAGTTATGTGCGTAACCCGGATACTGTGTTTTATAACACGCCCGGTCCGTATACCGTAACTGTTTTTTATGGCAGCAGTGCAGCAAACATGCTTGAAAATATTGTTGTAAAATTTAACTATATTATTGTTTATCCAACTGTACCTGCTAATTTCACCTATGCTGATACCAATGAATATGCCTATTATGCCGTTTCCTTTAAACATGAAAATTCACCAAATGCCAATTTCCCTGCTTATCTGTGGGATTTTGATGATGGAACGACGAGCGATAAGCGAAATATAATTCATCAGTTTCCAGGTCCGGGGACTTATGATGTAAAACTGAAAACATATTATTCCTATGGCTGTGCCGACAGTACTCAGCAAACAATAGTTATTACACGGCCCGCCAATATGCCGCTAATTGTCCCAAGCAGTAATTTTGGGTGTGGTTCGCTTAATGTGGATTTTTCGCTGGGCAATATCGATACTGATACCATTTCAAGTATTTTCTGGGATTTTGGCAATGGCCAGACCAGTACACTCATTGAACCTGATACAGTAAGATATGACAGCCCGGCTTTTTATAATGTAAGGGTGTTGATCAATAATGACACAGCTCACACAGTGATTGAAAGGAACCTTATTCATGTTCAGCTTTATTCACGGGCTTTCTTTTCCTATTTTGATACAATAAATTATGATACTTACGTTTTCCAGCATACAGGGGCAATTGATACTGCAGCCACATACACCTATTTGTGGGACATAGGAAGCGTCGGGATGCGCAACGGGAGGCGTGAATTGGTGCAATTTCCTTCGGCAGATACTGCTTACCTTGTTAAATTGACCGTTAGCGATAACTATGGTTGTATTGATTCTTCCGAGGTTTTAATTTATGTTCTGGAAGAATTAAGGATTCAGAACGTTTTTACACCCAATAATGATAATGTCAACGATTTCTTTGAAATTGACAGTCATGGTAGCGTACCCCTGTCTATTCAGATTTTTACCCGAACAGGGACATTAGTCTATAAGGCTGAAGGTTATCGAATTACATGGGACGGCCGCACCCCATGGGGCATGGAAGCAAGTGAAGGTATTTATTTCTATGTGCTTAACCCGCTCGGAGGCAATGAGGCGATTTCACAACGGTACAGAAAAACAGGATTCGTTTATCTTTATAGATAAATCATTTTAACTCAGGTATGATGAATTTAAAAATTCATGGTACCTGGGTTAATTTCTCCCTTTTCTCTTTTACCACCTCTCTTTTTATACTGTTGATTTGCTATTAATATCTGTCAGCAATTACTTTCCAGTTAAGTACATTCCAGAAAGCCTGAATGTAATCAGCACGCTTGTTTTGATAATCGAGGTAATAGGCATGTTCCCATACGTCGCAGGTCATTAATGGTGTCAGTCCGTTCCGAAGCGGATTTCCGGCGTTGCTTTCCTGGACAATATCCAATGTGCCATTTTCTTTCTTAACCAGCCATGCCCATCCCGACCCGAAGATAGTAACTGCTGCTTTAGTAAACTGTTCTTTAAAACCGGCAAAAGAACCATACTGTTTAATAATTGCTTTTAGCAGATCGCCCGAAGGTTCCCGTTCTCCTTCAGGTGAAAAACTCAAGAAATAAAAATTATGGTTCCATACCTGTGCGCCGTTATTAAAAATTCCATTTCCGGCTTTTCGGACAATATCTTCAAGGGTAGTCTTTTCAAAGGGTGTACCAATAATCAGTGAGTTAAGATTATTCACATAGGCCAGATGATGCTTGCCATAATGAAATTCAATGGTCTGACGGGAAATATATGGCTGAAGAGCATCAGGCTCATAGGGTAGTTTAGGCAGTTCGAAAGGCATAATCTTTAAATTAAAATTAAACTCATACAAGATATAATTTTTTTTTGAGACATGCAATAAAAAAACCGCTGGCAATAGCCAACGGTAAAATTAACTCACATTCGTCAACAGAAACAACATGTTTAAAATATTATTGTGTTTCTATTGAAACTCTTAACTTCTGAACTTTGATGTTTATGATTATGAG
>CAZBCB010000497.1:0-2250 GCA_964489905.1 uncultured Bacteroidales bacterium | reverse complement strand
TAATACTACATGAATACAACAACTGTAATAATCGGAATAATTGTTTTTTTATTTCTTCTTTCAGGTATCAGAATTATCAGACCAACACACAGAGGTTTGATTGAAAGGCTTGGAAAATACAACCGTTTTGCCAATGCTGGTTTTCACTGGATTATCCCTATTATTGAAAAGCTCTATCGGGTAAACATAACAGAACAAATGGTGGATGCTGATCCTCAGGAAATAATTACCAACGATAACCTCAATGCCAGGGTTGATGCTCAGGTTTATTTCAAGGTAAAACCTGATGAAGAAAGCATCAAAAATTCGCAATACAACGTAAACAATTACAAGCTTCAAATTGTAAACCTTGCCCGCACCACATTAAGGAATATCATAGGAACACTTACCTTAAAATCGGCCAACAGTGAACGTGGTAAAATTAATTCAGAATTGCATAAAACCCTGAAAGAAGAAACCCAAAGCTGGGGAATAGAAATAGTCCGTACCGAACTTAAAGAAATAGATCCGCCCAAAGATGTACAGGAAACCATGAATAAGGTTGTTAAAGCTGAAAATGAAAAAATTGCCGCCATTGATTTTGCAACAGCACGCGAAACCGCTGCCGATGGTGAAAAACGGGCAAAAATCAAAGAGGCTGAAGGAATCAAACAATCGAAAATATTGCAGGCTGAAGGGGAAGCTGAAGCTATAAGGCTGGTTAACGAAGCTGCCGAAAAATATTTTATAGGAAATGCTCAGATTTTAAGGAGATTACAGGCGCTTGAAACTGCACTGGCAAATAATGCAAAAATTGTTGTACCATCGGGGTCTGATCTGGTAAATGTTGTAGGCGAAATGGCCGGAATTATGCCCATTCGTGAAAAGCAAAAAGGAGATCACAAGTAAGTTGTAATATAATTTTTAATATAAAAGGTTTCTGATAGTTCATGATTTAAAATTAGATAAACAACTATCTGTCTTTTTTTGCCATAACAGGTTAAAAATGAAGTCATACCTTCTTACGATATATAGTCTGTGTTTTATTGTAATGCCGGTTTTTTCAGGCAACGAAACAGAAAAACTGCTGAAAGAACTTGATCAGTGTATTATTAATAAAAATATTTTTCTGAATAAAAAGCTTGACAAGATAAACAATTTGATGAAAAGCTTGCATAACAATAATAACGATGCATATCAGACACTCGAAATATATGAAAAATTATACACTGAATATAAATCATTTATTTATGATTCGGCTTTTAAGTATGCTTTACTTATCAATGAATTGTCAGTTAAATCAGGTAATCAAAAGTTGATTAATCAGGCCCGTATAAAAATGGGCTTCACATTACTTTCATCAGGCTTATTTAAAGAATCGCTGGATACCCTTAACTCTTTGAATTTAAGTAATACTGATAGTTTAACACGTTGCGAATATTACAAGATTATTGCCCGCACATACTATGACCTGGCCGATTACAATAATGATGCGCATTTCACAAAAATATACCGTAGTGCCGGAAATTATTATCTCGATTCAGCTATCAGTCTCATGAAGGAAGAGTCTCCCGAATACTGGTCATCAGTAGGATTGCGTAAAATGAAATCAGAAGATTTTAAAGAATCAGCCGATGCATTTAATTACCTTATTATAAATTATAAAATATCCGAACATGACTTTGCAATTGCTACATCTAGCCTTGCTTATGTATATTCTATGATGGGGCGCACAAATGAAGCCATTGACATGCTTATAAAAGCAGCAATTGCCGATATCAGGTCATCAACAAAGGAAACGGTGGCTTTGCGCAATCTGGCTGTTCAGCTGTTCAACAAAGGTGATATAAGCAGGGCTTATGACTATATTAAAATTGCATTTGATGATGCCACTTTTTATAATGCCCGTCACCGAAAAATTGAAACCGGTGCTGTTCTACCTATTATTGAAGGAGAAAGACTTTCGACAATTGAACGACAAAAGAAACAACTTATGTTATATTCTTTTCTAACAACAGCGTTAACCCTGTTAGTTGTTTTTTTTGTTTTAATTATTTACAGACAATTAAAAGAATTGAAAAAAGTCAGATCCAAATTACAGGTTATTAATGAGGATTTGCAGAAAATAAACGAAAATCTTCTGGAAGCCAACAAGATAAAAGAAAAGTATATAGGATATTTTTTCAAGATTAACTCAGTATATATTGAAAAAATTGAGGAACTACAGAAGGCAATCCACAGAAAAATTGTTGCGCGGCAATTTGATGATAT
>CAZBCB010000496.1:0-2268 GCA_964489905.1 uncultured Bacteroidales bacterium | reverse complement strand
GAAACTGAATGAAAAGGCTGATAATTCCGGCATTGCTTACCTCTTTAATTTATTCTTTGCCTTCTGTTGCACAAAAAAAACAGGATATAAACATAATATACAGAAATCTGCCCACTGGCTCTTCAATTTCTGCATCATCTGTGAGTGAAGGACTGGACGCACAAAATGCCATTGACGGAGATACTTTAACACGATGGAACAGTGATGCGAAAGATAATGAATGGATTATCATCGACCTCAAACAACCATACAGCATAGATAAAATTGTTATAAAATGGGAAGTGGCTTTTGCATCTGATTATAAAATTCAGCTATCTGATGATGGAAATAAATGGAAAGATGCAGTAAATATCAAAGACGGTGATGGTAATAATGATATTCTTTATATGCCTTCGCTAAAAGCACGTTTTATTAAACTAAACTGTATAAAAAGAGGTACAAGGTTTGGATTCTCAATATGGGAATTTGAAGTTTACAGCTATGGTTATGTTTCATCAGTCCACGATGCATTTGATAATACATACCTCAGAAGATGGAATGCCGGCAAAAGTTACCTGCTGACTGTGGAAAGTAATATGCTTAAGATTAACAGAGAACCCCGGTTCTACAGAAATGATTCATTTTTTTCTTTCAGTATTGAAGAAAACATACCTGTTAGATCATACCCATATCTTAGCCTCAGGTTAAAATGTACTGAAAATGCAATAATTGAAATAATACCGGTAAGGAATAGCCATATTGATGACACATTGCGTTGTTCTTTATTTGCCGACAATCGCTGGCATATATATTCGTTTACCATAGATTCATCGGGCAAAGAACCATTAAAAAGAATAATATTCAGAATAATTTCATCATCAGATAAAAATAACGATACGCCGGTATTCTTGGATGACCTTGTCATCGGATACCAGGGCAATATTCAGAAAACAAGTAAAGTACTTCTGGAAAAACTTATAATACATGCCGAAAAACTAAATCAATACCATTTAACAGGAAATCAAACCGGCCAGGTCACGGACAACGCCAAAAGCAATTTTGAAAAGGCAATTGGCTATGCCCGTGAAATTTTTTATATTGAAAATATGGCTCAATGTGAAATTGACAGTGCAGTTAAGTTTCTGATATCGGCAAATGCTGATTTTGAGGAATCGGTTATAAAACCTGACCTGCCCTTCTCATGCATAGTTAAAAATGCAACGTTGGAGACTCAATATCTTTATAATAATCTGATAGCAATAAAAGGGAAAGCCTTTTTCTTTGGCCAGATGGACCCGTTTGACTCTAATCGTGAAAATCAGGGAAAAGAATTTCAGTCAGACATAGAAGATATATGCGGATCACTGCCTGCACTGGGATCATGGGAACTGAAAAATATCAGCGCCGGATATGGATTTGAAGCAATTACAAGAGAAGTTGAACACTATTATAACCAGAATGGGATAATTTCATTCTGCTGGCACATGTTGGATCCGACCGGAAAAAGTTTCTACCTCCAGGATCTGCCCGATAAAAAAATTGCAACCCGGCTTTTACCCGGTGGTTCTCAACATGAGTGGTTTTTGTCACAGCTTAATAACATAGCTCTTTTCTTTCAGCAATTGAAAGGGCCACATGGTGAATCAGTCCCCATATTATTCCGCCCTTATCACGAAATGGACGGAGGCTGGTTCTGGTGGGGGAAAAATTGCCTTACCCCTGATCAGTTTGCCGAACTGTGGCAATTTACATTTAATTATCTTGTATATAATAAGAAAATAAGAAACATTTTATTTGTATATTCACCAAGTGACCGCATAAGAACAGTTGACGGAGAAAATGGTTATCTTGAGTTTTATCCCGGTGATGAATATGTAGATGTACTTGCTCATGATAACTACTGGTTTTTAAAGAAACCTGAAGACAGTACAATGTTTTTGCATCAGGTGCGCATTACAACAAAGCTGGCTGACGAAAAAAACAAAATAGCAGCATTATCTGAAACAGGATTACATAATATTACTATAAATGACTGGTTTACTTCAATTTTACTACATCCCTTAAAAAACGACAGCCTTGCATTCAGGTTATCCTACATTGCAATATGGAACAGGTCATTTGTCCCCTATCCGGGTCATGCCTCAGTCCCCGATTTTTTAAAATTCTACCACGACCCTGTCTCACTTTTTATTGGCGATTATCCCGATTTGTATCATTCGTTTAATAATAACCATTATCTATATCTGTCAGACACTTTAAAAGTGTCTGACAGATATAGATTAAACGATT
>CAZBCB010000495.1:0-2280 GCA_964489905.1 uncultured Bacteroidales bacterium | reverse complement strand
CGCATCAGAATGAAAGAAAAAAAGGATGAAATAATTGCAGCAAAAATAACAATTAATAGCCCTGTCAGAAAAGCATTGCCATATGAGATGAATCCATTTAATACTTTGTTACGGTATAACAAAGTTCCCATAATAATGCCTGCAATCAGTAAAATGTATGAAATCCATCCGAGATATTTATTAAATGTCTGTCCGGCCAGATAAAGAATCAGTGAATAAACAATTAATGTAATTCCGGTAATAGCACCCCATGTCATGGTGTGCTGAAACATGGTAGGTTTGTTTTCCATATAGTTAATATTTTTGGTTTCACAAATATAACTTTTTAAATCTATTGGAGAATAATTTTTCTTTTGTAATAAACAGAATTGTTTCTATTTTTGCATCGCCGGGTAAGTCTCATACGGCCAGCTCCTGCTGAACTCCCCCAGGTCCGGAAGGAAGCAAGGGTAGGCGGTTGTAGCGGCGCGATATGAGGAGCTTACCCGGTTTTTATTTATTTTATTGCTTTTCCTTAGAAGGATAAAAATAAAATCTGCAGAGGATAATAAGCTATTTTGCCTGATAGCGAATACCAGATGAATAACTGAGTGTCAAAATCCTTTAAAAAGAGATGTCAAACTTGTTTGCTCTATATATTCTCCGGGTTACTGTTATTCCGGTTTTTCTCTCTTCCGATTTTCCGGTTTCCTGACCAAATATTCATCTTATCTCATATTCGTTATTATTTCATCGCCAAACTCAGAACACTTCAGTAATGTTGCACCTTCCATAAGCCTCTCAAAATCGTATGTAACCCTTTTGGCTTTAATGGATTGCTGCAAACCGTTAATAATAAGTCCTGCTGCTTCTTTCCATCCTAAATACTCGAGCATCATAACACCTGAAAGTATAACTGAGCCGGGGTTTACCATGTCTTTACCGGCATATTTAGGAGCCGTGCCGTGTGTAGCCTCAAAAACAGCATGGCCGGTTTCATAATTAATATTTGCTCCGGGCGCAATACCAATGCCACCAACAATAGCGGCCAGTGCATCCGAAATATAATCACCGTTCAGGTTTAGGGTTGCAATAACCGAATATTCTGCCGGTCTGGTCAGAATTTGTTGCAAAAATGCATCAGCAATGACATCTTTAATAATAATATCGCTTCCGGTTTTGGGATTTTTGAAAGAACACCACGGACCTCCGTCAATTTCAGCAGCGCCAAATTCAGTTTTTGCCAGGTTATAGCCCCAATCGCGAAATGCACCTTCAGTAAATTTCATGATATTGCCTTTGTGCACCAATGTGACTGACGGCAGATTATTGGCAATAGTGTACTTGATAGCTGATCTCACCAGTCTTTCAGTTCCCTCTTTTGACACAGGTTTAATACCGATTGATGTGGTTTCGGGAAAGCGTATTTTTTTTACGCCCATCTCTTCCTGTAAAAATTGAATTACCTTTTTCGCTTCTGGTGTTCCGGTCATCCATTCAATTCCGGCATAGATATCTTCTGAATTTTCGCGGAAAATCACCATATTGGTTTTAGCAGGGTCTTTTACCGGTGAAGGAACGCCATCGTAATAACGGACAGGTCTGAGACAGACGTACAGATCAAGTGTCTGGCGCAGAGCAACATTTAATGAACGTATTCCTCCGCCAACAGGAGTTGTAAGAGGACCTTTAATAGCAACAAGATATTCATTTATCGTTTCAAGGGTATCATAGGGAAGCCAGTCACCTGTGAGTTTATAAGCTTTTTCTCCGGCCAACACTTCTTTCCAGAATATTTTCCTTTTCCCCTTATAAGCTTTTTCAACTGCTGCATCAAACACTTTAACAGAAGCTTTCCAGATATCCGGACCTGTACCGTCTCCTTCTATATACGGTATTATGGGAGTATCAGGCACATTAAGGATACCATTTGTTATTGTAATTTTTTCTCCGTTCATATATGCTGGATAATAAATTAATTATTATTCAAGTTCAAGACCTAATTCCTGCTTTAATTTTGTAATTATCGGATTTTTGCCTGACAGGTATGCCAGCTTTTCTTCAGCTGTATATGGTTTTTTTAATGGCGCATCAGCAGTCTGAAGTTGGGTTTCAATAATAATTCCGGGATGCTGCAGTTCACGCCTTAGAAACTTTTCCAGATCGTTTTTTGCATGCTGATTAAAATCCTCTAATTGAATCTGATTGCTGAAAGATATTTCGATAATGTGATTTTCTTTAACTACCGGTATCGTATTTTTTAATGCTGAGGATAGTCTTGGTTTTGTGCCACGTAATAAT
>CAZBCB010000494.1:0-2291 GCA_964489905.1 uncultured Bacteroidales bacterium | reverse complement strand
AAAAACCTTTTGAAATCATTTTTCAGGTTTCCAATGATGGTGTGGCATTTAGATATTATCTGCCCGGAAAGAGTAATCAAAAGTTAAGGATATACAAGGAGAATACATCATTTCATTTCGATACTTTAACAAAAGCGTTTTTACAACCATGTCCCGATGCACGCACAGGATGGTGTTTTACTCAACCATCTTACGAAGAATATTATCAACTTGCAATTCCAGTTGGTACTCCTTCTCCATATCAAGCAGGATGGGTGATGCCTGCATTATTTAATACTGGTAAATATTGGATAAGTATTACTGAGACAGCAGTAGATACAAATTACTGTGGTTCTCGTTTGAGTCAATCTTCTCCTGATGGTGAATATTCAATTCAATTTCCACAACCACAAGAGTGCAGAAATGGCGAACCTTATTTACCTGAATCATTATTACCGTGGTATACACCATGGAGAGTTATTGCTATATCAGATAATTTAGGTGGGCTTGTTGAGTCAACACTTGGAACAGATTTAGCTAATCCTGCTCAATATGATGTTTCAGAATGGTTACATCCAGGTATTGCTTCATGGAGTTGGGTAATATTGAAAGATGATGCTACTATTTATGAGGTACAGAAACGTTACATCGATTTTGCTGCTCAAATGAATTGGCAATATTGTTTGATAGACGCATTCTGGGATAAACAAATAGGTTATGATAAAATAAAAGAACTTGTAGATTATGCAAAAACAAAGAATGTTAAGATTTTATTATGGTATAATTCTTCAGGTGATTGGAATACAACCAATCTTTCTCCAAAAGATAAGTTACTTACAAAAGAATCAAGAAGAAATGAATTCAAAAAATTAAAAGAAATGGGTGTTGCAGGTGTCAAAGTTGATTTTTTTGGTGGCGATGGACAGTCGATGATGAAATATTATATTGACATCTTAAAAGATGCGGCTGAATGTAATCTGGCTGTTAATTTTCATGGATGCACTTACCCGAGAGGATGGTATAGAACCTACCCCAATCTTGTGAGCATGGAGGCCATCAGGGGTGAAGAATATGTTACTTTTGGGCAGTATTTTGCCGATAACCAGCCATGGCATTGTTCGGTTCTTCCTTTTACCAGAAATATTTTCGATCCGATGGACTTCACTCCGGTGAATTTTTCGGGCATTCCTAATATTCAGCGCAAAACAACCAAAGGTTTTGAAATAGCCTTATCGGTTTTATTTACATCGGGTATTCAGCATATTGCTGAAACTCCCGACGGAATGGCTGCTCAACCCGATTTTGTAAAAGATTTTATGCGGAATGTTCCTGTTAACTGGGATGATGTAAAATTTATTGACGGTTATCCGGGTAAATATGTGATTATTGCCCGAAAAAAAGGAAATCAGTGGTACATTGCCGGAATTAACGGAGAAAATGAGGCAAAAACAATAGAATTAAATCTTTCCTTTATTTCAAAAAAAATAAAAGGGAAAATTATTATTGATTCGAACGAAAGAAATGAATTGGTTCAAAAAGACCTGAATTTTTCAAAACCGATTCGCATTACCATGCTGCCTTATGGTGGTTTTGTTATAAAGTCATTATAAAAATATGCATCGATTTCAATTATTATTTGTAACGTGTATATTCTATATGAATATACAATCATATGGCCAGGAAAAACAGATGTATCAAAAAACTGAAATGGGTGTAAAACTGAGAACCGACCATACATTAATGGAAATTAAGTTTTATTCCCCATCCATTGTAAGGATTATCAGAACTCCCAATGAGAAAGGTTTTGAGAAAAAAAGCCTGTCGGTTATTGCGGCACCTGAAAAAGTAAAATTTCAGATAAAAAACGACGGACAAAATATCATACTGAAAAGTAATAAAATTGAGGTTGTTCTAAATTCAATCAGTGGGCAGATTTCCTTTTATGATGCGCAAAGCAAAAAGTTGTTAAAAGAGAACGATGCACAGTTTACTTCCTTTAACGATGCCGGAAGACAAACTTATACGGTGCGCCAATTGTTCGTGCTTGATAAGGATGAAGCTATTTACGGACTTGGGCAGCAACAACAGGGCAGGATGATTCAGCGTAATATTCATTTGCGTATGATTCAGGGTAATACCGACGATTATATTCCTTTTTTCTTATCAGTGAAAGGGTATGGTTTGTTCTGGGATAATTATTCACCCACTACCTTTATCGATAATGACAAAGAGACTTCTTTCATTTCGGATGCAGGCGATGGCATCGACTATTATTTCATGTATGGTGGAGACGCCGATGGGGTAATTGCTCA
>CAZBCB010000493.1:0-2293 GCA_964489905.1 uncultured Bacteroidales bacterium | reverse complement strand
GATATAAAAGTCCCAAATTTTGGGACTTTTTTTTTGAATTATAGTTATTATAAACAAAACCATGAATGATACCAGCGTAAAACCCAAAAGAATTGCAATACAAGGCGGTTATGGAGCCTTTCATGAGATTGCAGCAATGAATTATTTTGAAAATGAAGAAATTGAAATTGTTCCCCGTAATACATTTAAGGATTTGTTTCAGGCACTCAAAAATGGTATGGTTGATTATGGCATAACGGCCATTTAGAATTCAATAGCGGTTAGCATTTTAGATAATTACACGCTGTTACTCGAATCAAATCTGAGCATCATTGGAGAAATATACCTTCGTATTAGGCAGAATCTTGTGGCTTTGCCCGGTCAACGCATTGAAGATATTAAAGAAGTTCATTCTCACCCCATGGCTATATTACAATGTCAGCGGTTTTTTGATGACTATCCGCATATACTGCTGGTGGATACCATGGATACTGCACTCAGTGCTAAGGAAATTGCCGATAAACAATTAAGGGGTATCGCTGCTATTTCAAGCAAACAGGCTGCAGCCAAATATAAACTTGGCATAATCGCTGAAAATATTGAAACACATAAGATGAATTATACCCGGTTTTTAATACTGAAAGGTAAAAATGGGGAAAATCATATTATTGAAAACGTTAATAAGGCTTCGCTGACTTTTGCATTGGCTCATAAAATAGGTTGTTTATCAAAGGTTTTATCAATATTGTCCTATTATAACATTAACCTTGCCAAGGTGCAGTCAATGCCCATTATTGGTAAAGACTGGGAATATCAGTTTTATATTGATGTAGAAATTGACGATTATAAGATGTATCGTCAGGCAATTGATGCAATAAAGCCTTTTACAAGTAATCTTCAGATATTAGGTGAATATATCAAAGGAAAATCAATTTTAGAATAATATATGGGTGTAGAATTAAAATTATCGCCCTTCACATTTGAAGGGGTTCCTGAAGAAAGGCCGCTTGTTATGGCGGGGCCATGCAGTGCCGAGACAGAAGAGCAGGTGATGGAAACTGCAAGACAAATTAGCCATTACGGAATAAAAATATTCAGAGCAGGTATCTGGAAACCACGCACCCGTCCCAGCGCTTTTGAAGGTGTTGGCAAGGAAGGCCTGCCATGGCTGAAACGGGTGAAAGATGAACTTGGTATGTACACAGCAACAGAGGTTGCCAATGTTAAGCATGTATATGATGCCCTTAAGGCAGGCATTGATATTATCTGGCTTGGTGCAAGAACTACTGCTAATCCATTTGCAGTGCAGGAAATAGCTGATTCATTAAAAGGTGTTGATATACCGGTTTTAATAAAAAACCCCATCAATCCTGATGTGGAATTATGGATTGGAGCAATTGAACGGATAAACCGTGCCGGTATAACAAAACTTGCAGCCATTCACAGGGGGTTTTCCATATACAGCAAAACATTATACCGAAACAATCCCCAGTGGGAAATTCCTATTGAACTCAAAAGGCAGATTCCTGATCTGCCTATTATTACCGATCCCAGTCATATTTGCGGAAGCCGTGATTTATTGTTTGAAGTTTCACAAAGGGCAATGGATCTTGATTTTGACGGGCTGATTATTGAAACCCATTGTAACCCCGACAAGGCATTGAGTGATGCCCAGCAACAAATCACGCCCGACGAACTCAACAGGCTGCTCAAACGGCTTATCCTTCGTAAAGCTGACATTGAGAATAATACACTATTATCAACACTGGAAGAACTCAGGCATGAAATTGATAAATACGATGACAGACTGGTTGAACTTTTTGAGCTGAGAATGGCAGTTGCCCGAAAAATCGGGTTGTATAAGAAGCAGAACAATATCACCATTTTACAGGCAAGCCGTTGGGACGAGATTCTTAAACATCGTATTGAGCAGGCTGCTCAAAAAGGATTGAGTGAGGAATTTATAATTAAGGTTTTCAGGGCTATTCATGAAGAATCAATTAATCACCAGACCAGGGTGATGAATGAACCCTGATCAATTAAAGACATAATTTTATAAATTTTTATCATCTTTGCGGCTAAGTTGATTAAATGAAAACAATTGAAATTAATACACCATCAGGTATTTCAAAGATAATAATCGGAGAGCGCCTGGGGCACCTTCAGCATTATTTGCCTGATACACGTTGTATCATTATTACTGATGATAATATTTTAAAATATTACCGGAAGGAATTGCCTGATTTTCCCACAATAACCATCGGAACAGGTGAAAAAAACAAAACCCTGAAAACCCTCGAACACATTTTTAAAC
>CAZBCB010000492.1:0-2293 GCA_964489905.1 uncultured Bacteroidales bacterium | reverse complement strand
TTTTGTTAATTTTTCATTGATTGTTAATATTTTGCAATGACAAATCGATTCAGAAAAACTAAAAACTCATAATAAGAAATTCCTTTAAATTTAGTTTTTCTAAATCGGGGTTAAAATAATTTCATATAAAAGATTAAATAGTATTTTGCTAAATAATATCTATAATATTGATTTTTAATTTGATACCTTGACAATATTTTTACAGATTGTTACCGTTTCAGAATATTTCAGGATTTATACCTTAGATGTAATGATTTTGTTGCCTATCATGCAATGAAGACACTGTTTCTTAATGCAGTAATTATTGTATAGTTGAAGCAGTGCCTGACTGTCAAATGCCGATTCAACATTAATTCCCGACTTTATCCAACGCCTTGTTACAGCATTCTTCTCGGCAGGCATGCGGGTTAACAAATCCACAGCCCTGGTTTTCAGTTTTTCATTTCCTGTTTTGCATCCATATTGGAACATCAGGGGGATGACAGTGTTGATAAGAATAATATTAATGGCTTCTTTTCCCAGGGTTTTGGTTTTTTTAACTGCATTAATGCCAAACTGGTAATGGGTTTCCCAATAATCAGAAGTTTTCACCGAGAAAATATTTTGTAATGCATTCAGGGTTTCGGTTTCGATTATTTTACGGAATAAGCCCGAAGAAGTATGGATAAGTGAGGCAAATTGTGCAAGGCGGATTGTAGGAAAGTTCACTGGCCTTAACCTTAAAAATTTCCACTGGTGAACGTCAACAGGTTTGAGATTAAATTTATTACTCAGATGGCGAAATTCTGCCTTAAGTTTTTGATAATAATTATCGTCCAGTTCTTTTTCAAGGAATCCGGCCTGGCCAAATAATAATGCCTCGGTTTGAATAAGGTTATTCTTATGTTTTGCAAGGCATTGAAGTGGCAATGAACGTGCCAGTTGCTCAAAAGGTTCGGCATTAATTGAGAATCCAAAGTTCCGGGCAAGCTGAATATAAAAAACTTCCTCCCAACTGTTGTTATACTGTTCGAGCATTTGGTCAATCCGGCCGGTTTTGGCTTGCAGCCGTTCAACAAGTATTGACGAGAGCAATGTATGGATGAGGAAACTATCAATTTTTGGAATATGCAACTGGCATGGTATCCATGATTTATTACCTATCAGTGTAATGTAATTGGCATACAGATTTTTATCAAATTGCAAAACAACTGCCGGAATACGTGATGCATTGGTTCTCATTACCGGCTCATCAGCGTTAAGCACTACATGAAGAATTACATTATCATAACTTTTATCCTTATCATGTTTATGCTTTTTCCAGTCGGAGGAATTAATGTGTATTTCTATATTACCTGCCCAAAGCGTATCGCCGATACGGATTCTGGCATTTAAAAAATCAGGTCCGGCATTCGGGTTCATTTCCCCAAGTGAAATTACTTCAATCTTTTCACCGGTATCTGATACCATTGAATTACGGTTAAATAATCCATATTTCCATATATGAACAAGAAATTCCTCTGTCATATAACAGGTTAAAAAGCAAAAATAATAAACGAAATAAAAATTTCATTTAACATGCAATTATTTCAATAGTTCAGCTTCTTTAAGCAACTTTTCCATTTGAATTTGCAGGTCTGCAGCTTTTTGTCCTGCTGTTTCAGCAAATTTCGTAGATGAATCGGCAAAAATAACTGCACGTGAGGAGTTTACCAGCAATCCGAAATTGCTGGTTAAGCCATACTTCATTACGTCATCGAGGCTGCCTCCCTGAGATCCGACACCGGGTATAAGCAGGAAATGGTTAGGCACAATTTCGCGCACTTTGACCAACAGCGATGCTTTGGTTGCCCCTATAACAAACATCATATTTTCAGGTGTGCCCCATCTAACAGCTGTTTTTAAAACCATTTCAAAAAGTTTTTCCTGTCTGGCTGTTGAGGCCATCTGAAAATCATCGGCACCTTCATTGGATGTCAGCGCCAAAAGTATAATCCATTTGTCTTTATACCTTAGAAACGGAGCAACTGAATCGGTACCCATATAGGGAGATACGGTTACGGCATCAAAATCAAAATATTTAAAAAAGGTTTCAGCATATTTTTCTGATGTGTTTCCGATATCTCCGCGCTTTGCGTCGGCAATGAGAAATATGCCGGGATAATGTGCCCGGATGTATTCAATAGTCAGCTTGAGTTGTTGCCATCCTTCAGGGCCAAGACATTCGTAGAAAGCAATGTTAGGTTTGAATGCAACAGTGTAAGGCTGGGTAGCATCTATTATCCGGCAGTTAAATTCAAAGATGCCGTTTTTT
>CAZBCB010000491.1:0-2301 GCA_964489905.1 uncultured Bacteroidales bacterium | reverse complement strand
TAGGGAGTATTTTATATTAGTTTTAGATACTTTTTAAATGTATTTATATATTTATATCTATATATATTATACGTTAATTTCGATACGCATGTTACAGGTTTTCGTTGAAATTGTACATAATTTATTTTTTCAACATATCGTAAAACTGGTTAACTTTAAGTCAAAAAATTTCAGAAAGATAATTTTGGGGATTAAATTATCTTCCATAACTGATAACAAATAAATTAAACATTAAATCTATGCATATTAAAATTTCTTGTATTGTCCTGTTAATTATTTTTGGGGTATCCTGTAAAGACCATCCCGGTTCAAAATATACCGATTACCCTATTCAGGCAGTGCCTGTGCGGAATGTTGAACTGACAGACAGTTTCTGGCTACCCAGGATTAAAACTATACAAAAGACGACCATTGAGTATGCTTTTAATAAATGTCAAACTGAAGGCAGGATGGATAATTTTCTCATTGCCGGAGGCAAGCTGCCTGGCCCTGTCAGGGGTAAAATGCCTTTTGATGATACTGATTTATATAAAATCATAGAAGGAGCATCCTATTCTCTCATCAGCAATCCCGACCCTGCCCTTGATGCTTACCTCGATTCGGTTATCAACATTATTAAAACAGGTCAGGAACCTGATGGATATATAACCACCTGGTTCACAATTGATCCTGCCAATCCTCCGGCTCCGTGGGTGAAGCCTTCAACAAGGCGCTGGGAAAATGAAATCAGCAGTCATGAATTATACAACAGTGGCCATTTGTTTGAAGCCGCGGCAGCTCATTATTATGCCACCGGAAAAAGAAACCTGCTTGATATAGCACTTAAGAATGCTGATTTGCTGGTAGAAAATTTCGGGCCTGATAAAATACAGATTGTTCCGGGTCATCAGATTGTTGAAACCGGTTTAATTCAGCTTTACCGGATAACCCATAACGATAAATACCTTAAGTTGAGCAAGCAGTTTCTTGACTGGCGGGGCGATTCAACAACCCACAAGCTATTTGGGCCATACAGCCAGGACCATTTACCCGTCACTGCGCAGGATGAGGTTGTTGGTCATGCAGTGCGGGCTATGTATATGTATGCTGCCATGACTGACATTGCTGCTATTTATGGTGATGAGGCTTACAGGAATGCTGTCATGAATCTCTGGGAAAATATGACCCGTAAAAAAATGTATGTCACCGGCGGTATTGGGGCAAGACATGCAGGCGAATCATTCGGAGATAACTACGAACTCCCCAACCTCACAGCTTACAGTGAAACCTGTGCGGCTATAGGAAGTGTTTATTGGAATCATCGTTTATACCTGCTTACCGGCGATGTAAAATATTATGATATTCTGGAGCGTACGTTGTATAATGCATTAATTGCAGGCATTTCCCTTGACGGCACAAAGTTTTTCTATCCTAATCCGCTGGAATCAGACGGAAAATATACTTTCAACATGGGTTCATGTACACGGCAGGGATGGTTTGATTGCTCATGCTGTCCTACCAATCTGATTCGTTTTATACCATCAATACCCGGATTAATTTATGCAACCTTTGCCGACACTTTGTTTGTTAATTTATACGCTTCAAATAAGGCCAACATTTCAATAAAAAAAGCCAATGTGGAAATAGTACAGGAAACCGGTTATCCCTGGACAGGAAATGTTAAAATTATTGTAAACCCGCTTAAAAGCTCAGATTTTACTATTAAGCTACGTATACCATACTGGGCAAGGAATCAGGCCGTACCGGGTGACCTCTATCATTATGCCGTCAATTATCCGGTTGATATTAGCATTAAGGTGAATGGAGAGAATTTAAAATACCGGGAGGGCGATACTTATATCAGCATAACCCGTAAATGGCAGAAAGGCGACCAAATTGAACTGTCACTTCCCATGCAGGTCAAGCGTGTTCTTTCAAATCCCCTGGTTAAGGATAATCTGAATAAGGTAGCCATTGAATACGGACCCCTGGTGTATTGTGCTGAAGAAGCAGATAACCAATTGGCTGTTGATAATATTGTATTAACTACAGGTGAGGTACTGCAGCCATTATTCAGAAACGATTTGCTGGATGGAATTATGGTTATCAATGGTAAGGTAAGTGTGGCCGATAAAAAAGCAGCTAAGACTGTTCAGGCAGATCAGTATCCGCTTACTCTTATCCCTTATTATTCATGGTCAAACAGGGGTGTTGGTAAAATGAAAGTATGGTTGCCCGCAGAATAGTAGAAAACAACATTTTTTACATAAACCTGAATTCGTCAATTGATTTTTTCAATTGACGAATTTTCTTTTAAAAAGT
>CAZBCB010000490.1:0-2303 GCA_964489905.1 uncultured Bacteroidales bacterium | reverse complement strand
TATAAATTTTTTAATAACACAGGCAAAATATTTAGGTTTGCAATATTATTATAACTTTTTATAATGCAAAAGGTTCATTTTATTGCTATTGGCGGTGCTGCAATGCATGCACTGGCCATAGAGCTTAAAAACAAAGGATATACCATTACCGGTTCCGACGATGAAATTTTTGAACCCTCTCGCTCTCTTTTATCCGGACACGGACTTTTGCCTGATGTACCCGGCTGGTTTCCGGAAAAAATCACTCATGATCTGGATGCCGTTATTCTTGGCATGCACGCTCATGATGATAATCCTGAATTACAGGAAGCGCTGAAAAAAGGCATTCGGATTTTTTCTTATCCAGAGTTTTTATTCGAAAAAACAAAAAACAAAAAAAGAGTGGTTATTGCCGGAAGTCATGGTAAAACAACCATAACAGCCATGATAATGCACGTGCTCAGATATAATCATAAAAAATTTGATTATCTGGTTGGCTCCCGCATAGAAGGCTTTAATAATACGGTAGGCCTTAATGATGAAGCTGAAATAGCTGTTTTTGAAGGCGATGAATACCTTGCTTCTGCCCTCGATAAAAGGCCAAAATTTCATGTTTATAAACCTCATATAGCTCTGATAAGCGGCATAGCATGGGATCATATTAATGTTTTTCCTACTTTTGAAAGTTATTGTGATCAATTCAGCATATTTATCAATAATTTGCCCGATGACGGCATCCTGGCATATTATAAGGACGACGGCATATTATCGGAAATAGTAAATCAGTCAACCTCAGCCGTGAAAAAGATTCCTTATAAAACGCATAAATATTGTGTTGAGAATGAAAAAACCTTTCTTTTGGAAGCAGGACAAAAGATTCCTCTTGAAATATTCGGGCAACATAATTTGCAAAACATCAGTGGCGCCAGAATAATTTGTGAAGCACTTAATGTTACTTCCCGTGGTTTTTATGAAGCCATATCCAGCTTTAAAGGTGCAGGCAAACGACTTCAAGTTCTATGTCGTAATGAAAAAACTGCAGTTTTCCTCGATTTTGCACATTCACCATCAAAACTCAGAGCCACAATTGAAGCGGTTAAGGAACAATTTCCCGGTAAAAAATTGGTAGCCTGTTTTGAACTTCATACTTACAGCAGCCTAACAAAATCTTTTCTTTCAAATTACCGGGGTACTATGAAAAATGCAGATGAAGCCATAGTGTTTTATAACCCTGAAACATTAAAGCATAAAAGACTTGAAAATATATCACCCTCCGAAATATATAATGCTTTTAATAAAAAAGAACTAAAAATATTCACCATATCGAATGAGTTGCTTAATTACCTTATCAATATATCTTATCAAAATAAAGTGCTTTTATTAATGAGTTCAGGAAATTTCGGCGGTATAAATTTTCATCAAATGGCTGAAACAATTTGCTTAAAAAATCAGTAGTATTAAATATAGGCTTATAGAATTAAATAATCAACCTACACTTAAAACTACATAAATTATGGAAATAAAAGGAACAGCTGTAAAATCAATTCCGGAATTCATAAAAAATACCCAATTTGAAAAATATAACCAATGGTTAGAATCATTGCCGGAAGAATCAAAACAGGTTTTTCTGAATCCCATTTTGCCGTCAAGCTGGTACCCTATGAATGCTGCGGCTATAATACCCACGCAGAAACTCGGCGAAATTTTGTTTGATGATCCGCTTAAAGGTGCCTGGCAAAGCGGCAGATATAGTGCTGATATTGCTTTAAAAGGCATTTATAAATTTTTCATTCAGGCGGCATCGCCTTTTTTTATTATCAACAGGGCAGGCAAAGTGCTTTCAACCTATTATCAGCCGTCTGAAATGAAGGTTGCTGATAAAGGCGATGACTGGGTGATTCTTCACATTACACATTTCGAAGAACCTAACGATATAATTGAAAACCGCATTGGGGGATGGATTGAACGAGCTCTTGAAATACACGGCGTATCTTCTGTTACAATAGACATACCCAAATCACTTACACGCGGAGACAAATTAACCGAGTTCAGGGTTTCCTGGAAGTATTCATAAAGTGCTGAATAATTTTCTATTACTGTAAAATAAATAAAAATTTCCGGATGATATTGTAAGGAAAAAAAATTATTATACCTTTGCATTCCCAATTTAAAACAAAAAACCGGTCCGTTCGTCTAGGGGTTAGGACGCAAGGTTTTCATCCTTGTAACAGGGGTTCGATTCCCCTACGGACTACAAAAAAAGTCGTCTGATTCAGACGGCTTTTTTTATTCCTGTCAATTTGTCGGTTTTTGCTGATTGGCAG
>CAZBCB010000489.1:0-2305 GCA_964489905.1 uncultured Bacteroidales bacterium | reverse complement strand
GAGTTTTAAAGATTGTAAGCTGGATTGGAATAGCTCTGATGATTTTATTAATCATATTCTGGCCTAAAATAAAATTGCTCAGTAAAGGGAAATCAAAAGATAACTTAGCAGCAGGTAATGTGCAGTCGGCAAGGGTTAAGGTTCTTATTGCCCGACCTGCTGATTTAAGAGAAGTGATAAAAACAACCGGAACATTAATTGCTGATGAACAGGTGGATCTTACATTTGAGATGCAGGGAAAAATTAAGGAAATATATTTTACCGAAGGTACAAAAGTCAATAAAGGGCAACTGCTTGCAAAGCTTAATGATGATGATTTGCAGGCACAGTTAACCAAGTTGAAATTACAGAATAATCTGCTTCAGGAAAAAGCCAATCGCCAGAAGATATTACTTGAACGAGAGGCCATAAGCCGGGAATCGTATGACCAGCTGATTACCGACCTGCAAAGCAATGAAGCTGAAATAAAAATGGTTCTTGTCAATATTGATAAAACAGAAATCAGGGCTCCATTTGATGGTATTATCGGCCTGAGGTATCTGAGTGAAGGGGCCTATGTAACTCCCGGCATGCGCATAGCCCGGCTGATTAAAATAAAACCGCTGAAAGTTGAATTTTCTGTTCCCGAACGTTATGCTGACAATATAAAAGCGTGGAATTCACTGATTTTTAGCATAGAAGGTTCTTCAGAAGAGTACAGTGCCAGTGTTTATGCTGTTGAACCCATAATAGATGCAACTACCCGGACAATAACGCTCAGAGCGCTATTTCCAAATGAAAAGTCGCAACTTCAACCCGGCAGATATATTACTGTGCAGCTTACCATCCGTGAAAAGAAGGATGCTCTGAAGTTGCCGACTGAAGCAGTTATACCCGAGCTGGGTAGTGAAAAGGTTTTTATTGTTAAAAACGGAAAAGCTGCCGATTCAAAGGTGACGATCGGCCTGCGTACTCCTGAATTTGTTGAAATTACAGAAGGAATAAAGTCAGGCGATACCATAGTGGTAAGCGGTATTATGCAGCTTCGCCCGGGCATGCCGGTTAACATTACCGCTATTGATAGTACATATTATCAATGAATTAAAACATGAGTATTTCATCATTAAGCATAAGAAGGCCGGTACTGACAATAGTGATGAATATTGTCATCGTTATTTTTGGTGCTATAGGAATGACATATCTTGGCATACGTGAATTTCCTAATGTTGACAGGCCAATAGTAAACGTTTTCACAAGCTATGCAGGGGCAAGTGCTGATATTATTGAGACACAAATTACTGAACCTCTTGAACAGGCAATAAATGGCATTGCCGGCATCAGGTCGATAACAAGTGTTTCACGGGACGGAGCAAGCAGAATTACCATTGAGTTCGATCTGAATATTGACCTTGAAACAGCTGCCAATGACGTGCGTGATAAGGTAGCCGGTGCAAGAGGATTATTACCCGTTGATGCTGAACCTCCTGTTATTCAGAAAGCCGATGCTGATGCCGATCCTATCATCATGGTCAATATACTCAGCAACAAAAGGTCGTTGCTTGAACTTTCGGATATTGCTGAAAATGTTTTTAAGGAAAGACTGCAGACCATACCCGGAGTCAGTGCTGTTTCAATATGGGGCAGCAAACGCCCTGCTATGCGCCTCTGGATGAGCCCTGCAAAACTGGCGGGATACCAGCTAACACCTGCTGACGTGCGTGAAGCCTTAGCCCGTGAAAACATCGAACTGCCTTCAGGACGTATTGAAGGCAATACCACTGAACTCACCGTTCGGACACTGGGACGACTAATTACTCCCGCCGATTTCAACAACCTGATCATTAAACAGGAAGGTGAAAAAATAATCCGGTTCAGTGATATTGGATATGCCGAATTAGGGCCCGAAAGCCTTCGTACAGCTATGCTCCGTGACGGAATACCAACTGTTGGTGCCGCAGTGGTGCCTCAGCCCGGTTCAAATCATATCGAAATTGCTGATGAAGTGTATAAACGACTGGAACAGATAAAAAAAGACCTGCCCGATGATATTATTTCCTCTATTGGTTTTGACAATACTACCTACATCAGAAAATCAGTTAAAGAAGTAAGAGAAACCATATTTATGGCCTTTTTTCTGGTCGTGCTGATTATTTTTCTGTTTCTCAGAGAATGGAGAACTACCTTAATCCCGGTATTGGCTATTCCGGTTTCACTTATCGGCGCTTTTTTTATCCTTTATATTTTTAATTATACCATTAACGTGCTCACACTGCTCGGAGTGGTGCTTTCCATTGGCCTTGTTGTTGATGATGCTATTATCGTTCTT
>CAZBCB010000488.1:0-2326 GCA_964489905.1 uncultured Bacteroidales bacterium | reverse complement strand
ATATTTTTGTCGAACCTTTACTAATTTAGTCCTAACAATAGGGGGCCAAACCACACCATACATAGCTTCGTAATATTTCCAGTCGCAAACCGGTCCGCCGGCTGTGGCTGCCTTAAATACTCCGGGATACCTGAGCAATAGGTTAATAGTCATAAATCCACCGTAACTCCAACCATCAACACCTATGCGTGTACTATCCACATAAGGCAGGGATTTTAAATACTTTACCCCAACCATTTGATCCCTTGCTTCTAACTCCCCTATTCTGCGGTGGATTGTGCTTTCGAATTCAAATCCACGATTGGCACTTCCTCTATTGTCCAGGGTAAATACTATGTAACCTTGTTGAGCAAGATAATTCAGGTAAAAGCCTGCACCATTCAACCAACCATTTGTCACCAGTTGAGCATGTGGACCACCATAAACGTAAATAATTACAGGATATTTACGATTGGGGTCCATATCTGGCGGGGTTATCATCCGGCAGTAAAGGTCTATACCCTCCTCATTTTTAAGAGTAAAAATTTGTGTTTTTCCCAGTCGATAATCTTTTAAAGGATTCTCAGCATTATGCAACTCTTTGCTTTTTAAATTTTTAAGATTAATTAACTCAATACGTCTCGGGAAATCCGGATTGTTATATGAATCAATGATAAATGAGCCATCAGGGCTTAAGAAAGCACTATGGATACCCCCTTTAGAGCTAATGTTTCTGATTTTGTTATTATTTACATTTACCGCATATACATTGCTTTCTAGCGGGCTGTCTTTGGTAGCCGTGAAAATGATTTCTGATGTGCGCTCAGAATATCCAATGATTTGTTTTACAACCCACGGTCCAGAGGTCAATTGTTTGATTAGTTTGCCTTCCCCGTCATATAGGTATAGATGGTCGAAACCATCGCGTTCGCTGAACCATACAAATTGACCGGATTTATTCGGCAGGAACCAAGGACCTCTCTCAGGTTCTACGTATTTGTCATTGGTTTCTTCAAAAAGCGTTTTTTCCCAGGTGCCGGTAATTGCATCGTATCTGTTGAGCCACAAATGATTCTGAGCTCTGTTTAAAACTGCTACATAGATTTTTTTGCTATCAGGCGACCAGGTGACATTGGTGAGATAATCAAATCCCTGGCGCTGGGTGTCGAGATATGTTGTTGATCTGTTTGCAGGATTATAGATGCCAATCGTCACTTTATGGATAGTCATTCCTGCCATAGGATATCGGGTATTTTCTACCTCTGCAGGCCGGGGCTCGATATTCACCAAAGGATAATTGGTTACCATGGTTTCATCCATACGGTAAAAAGCCAGTAAGTTTCCGTCAGGACTCCAGAAGGTACCCTTGCTGATTCCCCATTCATTGCGGTGAACTCTTTCTGAACCAACAACTATACCATGATCTTTTTCTTCGCTTATGGTTATCTGATTTTCTCCTTTTGCAATGTATAAGTTATTACCAAGGGTATATGCAACCGATTGATTCTTTTCACAAAAGTCAGCATTTTCAGCATTTTCAGGCAAAGTAGCAATGATCCAGAGGTTTTTTTCCGGAATGTTGTATCCATAATAATTCTTCCCTAACCTGAACCAAATTTCGTCTCCATTCAACCAATTGATGGAGGGAAAGACTTTCCGGGCTTTTTCATTGTTCTGTACCAACATCTGGTTAAGGTTGGATAGACGCACGATAGTATCGGTACCCCCGCTTAATGCGGTAATTTTTAATAAAGCTGTTTCCGTTGAATACGAATAGAAGGTTGTCCCGGGAACCCATGACAGGTTTCGTAAACTTTTCGGAAATAGGGCAGGATTATTGTTGGATGCATCTTCAGGGGTTAGCAATTTAGGCTGGCCAAATGTTTGAAAAAGTAAAACCAGCCCTGTTAAAAGTAGGGTAATTCGTCTCAACATATTCTAATATTTTTATTGTTTGAATTTTGTAGTGTAAATCATTGCTTCTAACTGAAGCATATATTTTTTCTGGTCATTGTTTGGATTATATAAATATCCTTCAATGGTGATAAGTTCTTTGCTGTCAGGTGTGGGGAAAGTATAACTAATAAAAGGCCCCCCCATGAAATCGCCAATAACTTTCCATAGACCCTTGATTTGTACAGTATAATTATTCGCTGGAAAATCTGCAATTTCTTTACTTTCAGGCTGTATGACATCGAAACTTGTCGCCATGTATGTGCCTTCAAACATTCCTGGCACATAGTGTTTTAGAAGGGTGTCGCGCAGAGAGAGTATGTTCTCGGTTATCAATTGATAGGTATTTTTATAGTGACGTCGGTAAATCATAAAACATAGGTCAATATCTTTT
>CAZBCB010000487.1:0-2329 GCA_964489905.1 uncultured Bacteroidales bacterium | reverse complement strand
CACGACAACAATCCACATGCTAGTAAATTAGAATTTTCCTTTATTGATAAAATCAACTGGATATTCTTTTGATAATCTTTCAAAAACAGGTCTCATTTTTTCTAAACCTTGTTCCGTATAACTTGAAGCCTCAAGTGAATAATTATTTCTTTTTGCAAATTCCTGAAGGGATTTGATTTTTAAATTGTTTTATGCAATGATTAATAATAAATCGATTTAGAAAGACTATAAATTTGAATCCAAAAATGTTTTCACCTTTAGTTTTTCTATATCGGGGTTAAACCCGGAGTTCGTTACACTCCTTATGACTAATATCCTCTAAAAATGTTTTCATTAAAAACATGTATAAAAATCAGAATTTCTTACTGATTTTTATTAGCCCGGATGAATTTGTTAATTCATCGTACTTGGGTTAAATATTTATTGTGTTTCTATGGACTAATCTCGGCTTATTGTATGCGCCAAAATCTTTTGGTATGTTTGTTTCAATTGACAGGTTGTGGGTTAATTCATTCTACTTCGGACGAAATTTTTTCAAGGCTTCCGACGAGGCTTTCAATAAAGGATCAACGGATATTGGTTGGCCGACGGCCTGTATCATCCAGGCTTCAGGTGTAACGGAACCAATAGAGAAGATTCTTTCAATTTCATTCCCGAAATTCTTGTTTTTAAGGAAGTCTTTCAGCTGGAACTGGATGATATGTCCAAGGGGATAAGAGTGAAGATAAAGCGGATAACTGACCATGTGTGAATAAATGGCTAGTATAACCTGGTCTTTTACACCAAAAACATCAGCATAATATTTGTTCCATATTTCTTTTGCAATGCCGGTAACGGCTTTTTTAAGATCCTGTGCATCGGCATCGGGATGATTATATAACCATTCCCACATGGCATCGTCAACAAGAGCAACTCCCATTATTTCATAAGAACTCCATAAAATATTCAGCACAGACAATGACTCCATTTGTTGATCCTGATTATTAACACCCAGCAGTTCCAGGTCTCTTTCCTGAAATAGGAAGGCAAGTGCTTCAGTGAATGCAGTGTTGGGTACGCCGTTAAGCAAGTAATAGTCAACGTTATAAAGTGAGAAAGTTTGTTCAACATTATGGCCAAATTCATGGATGGCAATATTATAACCTTTGTAATTCATGCCTTTATCAATAAAGCGGGTGCGCAAATGAGCCACATCGCCGCGCATCAGTGCGCCGGTTGCATGTCCTGACCCCCTTGCAGGATCAACGGCAATTTTAGATGTAAGATAAGCCGCTTTATCTTTATTAAATCCGAGTTTAATAAGAATGGCAGGAAGGTCGTTTTTAAACGCCTCAATTGTGGGATATTTTGATAACGTAATACGGTCAAGTTCTTCTTCTTTTAATGAGCCATCTGCACGGAACCCGTTATACCAGATATCAAAAGGTTCGAGTTTGCGGCCCAGCCTTTTTTCAATTAATCTGGCTGTTTCACGCACTTCTTCTGAAGAAAGTATTTTTTTAAACAGTTCTTCAACCGTTTCCCGCGGTATTTGTGTGTTCATCTCAAATGCCCTGCTTATCACAGTGGGAAATTGCGGATAATATGCATCCTGTTGCCTGAAAAGTTTAAAATAGTTTATTATATGCTGATAACGTATATCTGCTTCGCGTTCAGGAGTTATTTCACGGGTTACTTCATACGTTTTGTTCGTGAAAGGATTCCATTTGTATTGGTTATTATTAATGACTTTTGCAGGAATTTCCTGATTGATAATTCTGTTCATTATTTCAAAAATCATTTTTTGTTTTTCAAATCCGTCTGGTACATTATAATTTGCTTTTAGCTCATCGCGCAAACCCCAGTGTGATATAAGTTTTTTATCATCAGGGAATAATTGCTGCATATCATTGTTTACAAGGGAACCCATGTAAATATTATATTCAGAGATGTATGCTTCGGCGGCAGTGGCCGCATCAGACAATTTTTGCAGCAAATCGGCAGGTTCTCTTGACTTTACAATATTACCGGCAGCTGAATAAGCCCATTGCTGACGACTCCAGTTTTGGCCTTTTTCAAGTTTTTCAGTAAGTGTAAAGGCAGGGAAGTTTAGCAAAATATGAAAATTTAACTTGTTTTTAAAAAAGTCATCCGAAACATGGCTGGCCGGATTAAAAGCTCCGAAAATCAGATCTACGGGTGCAATGGGTCCCTGGTCAAGATCAAGAGGTTCACGCAACTGAAGTGACATTTTATTAAAATTCCCGTTCAGTATTTCCATATTGCGGCTTATCTTCAGAAACAAGGTTTCAAGTGCACTGCTGTCGGCAACAAAATTTTCAGAACAGAA